>CAYYGF010000062.1:0-10415 GCA_964471315.1 uncultured Oscillospiraceae bacterium
CGCCTCTCCCGCCACCGCCCGGGCCAGCAGGGTTTTGCCGGTGCCGGGAGGGCCCACCAGCAGCATCCCGTGGGGAATCCGAGCGCCGATCTCCGTGAATTTCTCCGGATTCCGGAGAAAATCCACCACCTCTTGGAGTTCTTCCTTCTCCTCGTCCGCGCCGGCCACATCCGCGAAGGTGACCTTTTTTCCATCGGGGATGCCCAGCACCGTCCGGGCCTTGCCAAAGTTGTTCAGCGGATTGGCGTTGTTGGCCCGGCTCATGAACATGGCCCAGACAAACAGCAGAATCAGCCCCACCACCAGCAGCGGCAGGATCAGCTCATAGGGAGAAAAGCCTTCCTCCGGAACATAGTGGTAGTATTCCAGCACCCCGGACTCTATCTGCTCCGTCAGCAGGCTGCTCATTTCCTGGAGGAACACCTCGGGTTCCGCCAAGGCAGCGGAAATGGTGGTCTCCCCCTGGTAAGGGGTGTACAAATTCATGGTGATGACCTCGTCCTCCACCACGAAATTCCGAACCTGCTCCTGCCGAATCAGCTCCACCACCTGGGAATAGGGAATCTGATTCACATCCTTCTGGAATAGCTCCCTGGCCCAGGTAAACACCGCTACCAGCACAAGCAGATAAACGACTAAGGGGATAAATCTACGATTTTTCAATGGGTTTCTCCTTACTTTTCATATACTTCCGGCTTCAAAATGCCGATAAAGGGCAGATTCCGGTACTGCTCGTTGTAATCCAGGCCGTAGCCCACCACGAACTCGTTGGGAATGGTAAAGCCCACGTAATCCGCCTGGAGGGTAATGCCGCTCTTGCGGCGCTCGGGCTTATCCAGCAGGGTGCAGATTTTCAAAGACGCCGGGTTCTTCGCTTTCAGATGCTCCACAGTGAAGCTCAAGGAATTTCCGGTGTCGAAGATGTCCTCCAGGATCAGCACATGGCGGCCTGTGATGTCCGCCGTCACGTCCTGCCGCACCAGCATTTTTCCGGTGGAATCGGTACCGGCGTAGGAGGAAATCCACATGAAGTCCATCTGGCAGGGGGTTTTGATCTGGCGAACCATGTCGGCATAGAACACCACAACTCCCTTCAGCACGCCCACAATCACCGGGTTCTTCCCGGCGTACTCCGCGGTCAGCACCTCGCCCAGCTCCGCGATGCGGTTTTGAATCTGTTCCTGGGTCAAAAGCACGCTCTGAATATCCTTTTCCATATTACTCTCCCTTTCGCACAAAATGAATGACCACAGCAGGCAGCGACTGCGCCCTGCGGTCAAGGTGAACGCCAATGGAATATACCCCCAAAATTCCCCGTTCGTCTTCCAGCACCGGAATCAGAGACCGCTGGGACGCGGGGATTTTGCGGTCAATGAACAGCTTTTTGAGGCTTTTCGTACCACCGGACAGGCGGATTTCGTCGCCGCTTTGCCGGGGGCGAAGGATCATTTGCCCCTGGGGCCGGAGGGTGAAGGTGTCCGGCGTCTGCCGGATCTCTGATGCAGGCTGACAAGTAACGCGCAAGCCTGGCAGGAAAACCTCCCCGGGACAGGGCAGAACGCAGGCCTGCCAGCTTTCCTGGGGCGTCCGCGCCTCCAGGCGGTCATAATTCCGGGCAATGGTCACGCCCCCGGGGAATGATGCCTGGGAGGAGGGCTTTTCGGAAAAAACCAGTTCTTCCGCCAGGGCAATATGGGCATCCTCCGGCTCCTTCACACCGCTTCCCTTCAAAAATCGGGCCAACACCCGGCTGCGCTGGGCACTGGGCATGGCTTTCAGATGCTCTACTGTGGGCAGCGTCTCATAATCCGCCTGGGCGGAGAGGGTTTCTTCGTCCCGGCGCAGCCGCAGGGCCGTCTGGGACAGATTTTCCGCCAGCCGGGGATTCTCCGCCCGGAGCAGGGGCATCACATGATGGCGGATGCGGTTGCGCAGAAAGGCGTCGCTTTCATTGGAGCTGTCCTCCACATGGGGCAGGCTCCATTCCGCCAAAAATGCCTCCACCTCCTGCCGGGTAACCGTAAGCATGGGGCGGATCAGCTTTCCCTGGGCCGGGGCAATGCCCCCCAGCCCCTTCAGTCCCGTGCCCCGGATCAGATGCATCAGCATGGTTTCCGCGTTGTCGTCGGCAGTATGGGCAGTGGCGATTTTCCCCGGCAGGCTTTTTAGGTATGCATACCGGGCATCCCGGGCAGCGGCCTCCAGTCCCTTTTTCCCGGGGATCACCTGGGCACTGCCCAGGTGGAGGGGAATGTCATAACGGCCGCAGAAATCCCGGACAAAGGTCTCGTCCCGATCTGATTCCCCGCCGCGAAGGTGGTGGTTAAAATGGGCGGCCTCCAGCCGAATGCCCAGCTTCTCCCGCAGTAAGTAGAGAGAAAACAGCAGCGCCACGGAATCCGCGCCGCCGGAAACCGCGCAAATCACGGTATCTCCGGTGGAAAGCATCCCGTTGGCCCGGATAAAGCTTAGAATTTTATTCCGCATGCTTCCACTCCCGGTCGGCGAAGGTCTGGTATTGGCCGATCCACTGCATTTTTACCGTGCCGGTCTCGCCATGGCGGTTCTTGGCAACGATGCACTCGGCCACGCCCTTATCCTCGGTATTTTCGTTGTAGTATTCATCCCGGTACAGGAACATGACGGAGTCCGCGTCCTGCTCGATGGCGCCGGATTCCCGGAGGTCGGACAGAATCGGTCGCTTGTCGGTGCGGCTCTCCACTGCACGGGACAGCTGGCTTAGGCAGATCACCGGGACGTTCAACTCCTTTGCCATGATTTTAAGGCTTCGGGAGATCTCGCCTACCACAACCACCCGGTTTTCGTTGTTCTTGCCGTATCCGGAGCCCTGCATCAGCTGCAGATAGTCGATGATGACCAGGCCCAGATTGTCCAGACGCCGGCACTTGGCGTTGATGTCCGCCACGGTGACCGAGGGGTTGTCGTCAATGCGGATGTCCGTCTGGCTCAGGGCGGCGGAGGCCATGCACAGCTTGGTCCATTCCTCCTCGCTGAGCTTGCCGGTAGCCAGCTTTTGCAGCTCTACGAAGCTCTCATTGGCCAGCAAACGCATAGCCAGCTGCTCCCGGGACATTTCCAGGTTGAAAATAGCTACGGTTTTCTTGTATTTTTTCGCCACGTTCACGCCAATATTGAGGGCGAAGGCGGACTTGCCCATGGCAGGACGGGCCGCGATCAGCAGCAGGTCGGATTTGTTCAAGCCGTTGATCTTGGTGTCCAGATCCCGCAGTCCCGTGCTGAGGCCGGGAATCAAGGAATCGGACTGGGCCAGTTCCGTCAGCCGGTCGAACACCTTATACAGCGTGGTGCCGATATGCTCCAGACTGTCCCCCCGTTCCCCCTTGCGCAGGGCGTAGATTTTCCGCTCGGCGGATTCCAGCATCTCGGCGGGGGTGCCTACCTCCTCGTACACCATCTCGGTGATATCCGAGGCCGCCTGGTTCAGCCCCCGAAGCATGGACTTGTCCCGAACAATGTTGGCATAGCGAACCGCGTTGGCGGCAGTGGGGGTAATCTCCATGAGCTGGAGGATGTAGTCCCGGGAATTGTCGTGGTAATAGCCCAGCTCCTTCAGCTTGTCCAGCACCGTCACCGGGTCGATGGTCTGGGAGAAGTTGAACATGGTATAGATGGTCTCATAAATCTCCCGGTTCTGCTGGAGGTAAAAATCCTCCGGCTTCACCAACCCCACCACATCGGTGATGCAGCGACTGTCGATGAGAATAGAACCCAGCACAGCCTGTTCCGCCTCCAAGGACTGGGGTGGCTGCCGGGAAAGCAATTCTTCATCCATGCCAATTTCTCCTTTCTCTTAAAATAGAAGTCTGTTCGGCGGGGGCAAACCTACTCCCTACGAAATGTTTGTGCGCTTCAGGCTTCCTCGATCTTTACCGTTAGGGGTGCGGTGATCTCATAGCCCAGCTTGCAGGTAACGGTGTAGGTGCCCACGCTCTTGATGGGCTCGGCAATGGCAATCTTCCGCTTGTCCAGCTTGATGCCGGACTGCTTTTCCAGGGCATCGGCGATTTCCTGGTTGGTGACGGAGCCGAACAGCCGTCCCGCGCCGCCGCCCTTGGCGGTAACGGTGACGGTCATCTCCCGCAGCTGCTTGGAGACGGCCATGGCCTCGGCCTTTTCCTTGGCGATGCGCTCCTGGGTCGCCTTGTCGTTCATCCGCATGGTATTGATGGCATCGGGGGTGGCCTCAATGGCAATCTTCCGAGGCAGCATAAAGTTCCGGGCGTAGCCGTCGGAAACCTCCAGCATCTGGCCCTTCTTGCCCTTGCCCTTTACATCCTGAAGTAAAATCACTTTCATAAGTTTATTCTCCTTAACAATGAAATACAAGATAGAAATTACCCGATACAAGAAAAACCAATGCTATCTTGTATCTGTAACCAGTTTATTCCTCATAGAATTTGTCGATGGACGCAACCAGCCGATCCAGGGTATCCTTGACGGTGGCGTTTTTCACCTGGGCACCCGCGGTAGCGGTGTTTCCGCCGCCGCCCAAAGGCTCCAGAATCATCTGCACGTTGGCGCTGCCGATGCTTCTTGCGGAAATAATGACCTGATCCCCGTCCGGATACAGCACAAAGGAGGCAGTGATGCCGGAAATGTTCAGCAGTTCGTCCGCCGCCTGGGCTGCCAAGATTCGGTTGGTGGTGGTGTTCAGCGCCGCGATGGCGATTTCCTGCCGGTAGAGCCGGGAGGATTTGATAATCTGATACTTAGCCATGGTGTCCTGGAAGTCATTCTGCATCAGTTTCTTGACCTCCGTGGTGTCCGCGCCCATCCGGCGCAGCACGGCGGCCGCCTCAAAGGTGCGCTCACCGGTGCGAACGTTGAAGAACTTGGTATCCAGGCAGATGCCCGCCATCAGCGCCTTGGCCTCGATGGGCAGCACATCGTTTTTCTCCACCGCATACAGCAGCAGCTCCGTCACCAGTTCGGAGGCGGAGGAGGCATACGGCTCGTGGAGATTAACCACCACGGGATTGATATAATCCGCCGCCCTGCGATGGTGATCCACCACACAGACCTTGGAAATGGCCTCCAACAGGGGTTTGCACTCCACCTGGTCGGGGCGGTTGGTATCCACCACGATGAGAATGCTGCGGTTGTCCGCCATCAAAAGGGCGTCCTGGCCGGAGATAAACACCTCCCGGTACTGGGGCACCGTCCGGATTTCCTCCACGAAGTTCGGCGCGGCGTTCTTCTCCAAATCCATGACGATGCTGGCCTTCCGGCCCTTTTTCCGGCACAGGCAGGCAATGCCCACCGCCGCGCCGATGGCATCCAGGTCGGCGCTTTTATGGCCCATGATAAACACATGGCCGCTTTGGCCGATCAGCTCCATCAGCGAATTTGCGGTGACACGGGAACGCACCTTGCTGCGGTAATCCGCCTCCCGGTTCCGTCCGCCGTAGAAGGTGAAATTGAACCGATCCTTGATTACTGCCTGGTCGCCGCCCCGGCTGAGAGCCATCTCAATGCCCAGCGCCGCGAAATGGTAGCTCTCGTCGAAGGTGGCGCCGTCCACGCCCAGGCCGATGGAGATGGACGCCGGCAGCCCGGCGGAATTGGAAATCTCATGGACGGTTTCCAGCAGGGAGAATTTATCCTCCGTTGCCAGCTGCAAATCCCGCTTCTCAAAGATGAACAGGAACCGATTGCGCTCCAGCTTCCGAAGCAGGCCGTTGTAGCCCTCCGTCCACTGGGTAATGGCATCGCCCAGCTTGGCATTCAGCGTGGAAATGGCGCTTTCTGTCAGATTCTTGGTCAGTTCCTCATAATTGTCGATGAGAATAATGCTCACCACCGGGCGGGAACGGATATACTCATCCCGCACCTGGTACAGCTCCGTTAGGTCGCTGAAATACAGCGCCCCCAGCATGGTGCCCCGATTGTCCTCCGCCCGGACGGAGGTGCCGTAAACCCGGTAGCGGCGGGTGCCCATGGTCACATCCTTGGGACATTCCGTTTTTCCGGAGGCCAGCCAATCCGTGGAAAAGCCCGGCAGGATCTCCTCCAGCTGCTGCTCCATCATGGCATCGGCATAGCCGGTCAGCTCGCTGAACCGGTGGTTCGCCCAAATGATTCCGCCGTCTCCCAGCCGCACCAGCACCGCGGGCAGCGGGGCTTCTCCCTGGCTGGTCGCCTCCAGGGTATTGGCAGCGGACTGGATATACTGCTGGATCTGCCGGTTGCGGCGGCTGCGGCTCATAATGTACAGCATGAACATCACAAGCGTCACCGCAGTCTCCCCCACGGCCAGCCAATAATGCCCCCGCAGCAGCGCCACCGCGCAAAAAACCGCCATGACAAAAAAATACATGCCCATTCCCGGCCGTAAAAGCCTGCCCAGCTTTCTGTTCACCGAAATCTCGCCTCCATTGATCTGCCCCGCGTTTGAAAGCGGCAAAAGCATACAAATCCATACTATGCCCGTTATTATAGCAAATCCAACCAAATCCTGCAACTGCTTTTCCCGGAATTCCGTAAAAAACCATTTAAAAATAATGGTATACTTTTTCCCATTTTTGTGTTATACTAACCTCGATGGCGCCGGGTTGGGCTTTTCCCGGGCAATTCCAAGCAGCGTTTTCACGGATACGCGTTACTTCCGTTAAGCGGACAGCGGCGTCTCCGCGAAAAAGCGTAGTCCATACATTTCTTGTCGCCACCGGCGACCTGCGGTGCAATCGCAGGAAAAATGTTGTTAAGGCAACACCGCCCAATGGGGACTGCGGGTTTCGGCGGATCTTCTTGCCCCATTATGCAGTGCTACTTTAACCATTTTATGGAGAAATCGTATGAAAACTGAAAATCACGCGGGCATTTTCTCAGAAGAAGGCGATGCAGGGCCGTATTTTGGGAAGATGGCTGCCTGTTTGTTGCGTCTATTTTTTAAAATGTCTTGAAAGGAGTATTTTTTTGGCAGAAAAATTGAAAATTATCCCTCTGGGTGGTTTGGATGAAATCGGAAAAAACATCACCGTTCTGGAATATGGCAAGGATAGGATCGTGGTGGACTGCGGCGTTGGCTTCCCCGAGGAGGATATGTACGGCGTGGATCTGGTGATCCCGGACTTTTCCTATCTGGTGGAAAACCAGAAAAAGCTGCGGGGCTTCTTCATCACCCATGGTCATGAGGATCACATCGGCTCCATCCCCTACGCCATGCGGCAGGTCAACTGCCCCATCCATGGCACCGCCATGACCAACGGCCTCATCAAGCTGAAGCTGGAGGAGCACAAGCTGGCCGACAAGGTCAAGCTCATCACACACAAGCCCGGCGATGTGGTCAAGGCCGGGTGCTTCACTGTGGAGTTCATCCATGTGAACCACTCCATCGCCGATGCCGTGGCCTTCGCCATCCGCACCCCGGTGGGTACGGTGGTGTTCACCGGCGACTTTAAGATCGATCCCACCGCCAAGGACGGCATGATGGATCTGGCCCGGCTGGGAGAGCTGGGCAACCAGGGCGTTCTGGCGCTGCTGGCAGACTCCACCAACGTGGAGCGCCAGGGCTACACCCCCAGCGAGAATCTGGTGGCCGACAGCCTGGACCGGCAGTTCAAAAACTGCGACCAGCGGATCATCGTCACCACCTTCGCCTCCAACATGCACCGCATCCAGTCCATCGTGGCCACTGCTCAGCGCTATGGCCGCAAGGTGGCTGTCACCGGACGGAGCATGGAAAATATGCTGAAGGTGGCCCAGGAGCTGGGGTACCTCACGGTAAAGCAGGGCACCATTGTGGATATCACCGCCATCAAGAGCCTGCCCAAGAACAAGATCGTCATTGTCTCCACCGGCTCCCAGGGTGAAAACATGTCGGCGCTGTACCGGATGGCCTTCGGCACCCACAAGCAGGTGGACATCACCGCCGGAGACCGGATCATCATTTCCGCCTCCGCCATTCCCGGCAATGAGAAGGCAGTTTCCAAAATCATCAACGAGCTGTACCGCAAGGGCGCGGATGTGGTCTACGAAAAAAGCGAGGGCCTGCATGTGTCCGGCCACGCCTGCCAGGAGGAGCTGAAGATCGTTCACGGTCTGGTAAAGCCCAAGTTCTTCCTGCCCATCCACGGTGAACAGCGGCACCTGCAAATCCATTCCAAGCTGGCCCAGTCCATGGGCATGAATCCCAGAAATATCCACATCGGTGAAATCGGCACGGTATTTGAGTTCACCGGAAAAACCTGCCGTGTCAAGGGCACCGTCACCGCGGGCAAGGTCTTTGTGGACGGCTCCGGCGTGGGCGACGTGGGCAGCGTGGTGCTGCGGGATCGCAAGCACCTGGCCGAGGACGGCATGATTGTGGTCTGTGTGAACCTAAGCGCCGAGGACGGCAGCGTAATCACCGGGCCGGATATCATCACCCGTGGCTTCATCTATGTGAAGGAGTCCGAGGAGCTGATGGATTCCCTGCAAAATGTGGCCATGGAAGCCATCGAGCGCTGCCAGCGCAAGCATATCCGGGACTGGTCGTCCATCAAATCCGCCATCAAAAACGACCTAAGCGGCTACCTATACAAAGCCACCAAGCGCAATCCCATGATTTTGCCTGTTATTTCGGAAGTATAATCCCACCCGGGTGCGCCATGCTGCGCACCCGGGTTCTGTCTGGGATTTTTCAGTTGACAATCGTCAACTGAAAAATCCATTCCAACCAAAGATCGGAGACTCCTATGCGCTATTACTTTGCCCCTATGGAGGGGCTGACAGACAGCGTGTTCCGCCGGCTGCACCAGAAGTATTTCCCCGGCGTAGACCGTTACTATATGCCCTTCTTCTCCCCCACCGTCCACCGGGCATTGACCCATAAGGAGCAGCGGGAGCTGCCGAAGGCAGACAGCGTGCCCTTTTCCGCCGTTCCCCAGGTGCTTACCAAAAGCGCCGAGGATTTCCTCTGGGCCGCCCGTGTCTGCCGGGATCTGGGGTACGATGAAGTCAATCTGAATCTGGGCTGCCCCTCCGGCACGGTGGTAGCCAAGGGAAAGGGCAGCGGCATGCTCCGCAGTCCGGAGGAACTGGATCGGTTTCTGGATACCGTTTTTCAGAATTCCCCTCTGCCCGTTTCCGTGAAAACCCGGATCGGCTTGGAACGTGCCGAAGAATTCCCCGCCTTGATGACGGTGTTCAACCGCTATCCCATCCGGGAGCTGACCGTCCACCCCCGGGTACGAAAGCAATTCTATGACGGCCCCGTGGATCAAACGGCCTTCGCCTACGCTGTGGCGTACAGCCAAAATCCTTTGTGCTACAACGGAGATATCCATACCCTCGCCCAAGCGGAGGCGTTGCCGGAGCAGTATCCCGGGCTTTCTGCTGTGATGATCGGCCGAGGTCTGCTGGCGAATCCCGGAATGCTTTCCGGTGGCACCGACGTGCGCGCCCTGGAGGCTTTCATGAACGAGCTGCTGGCCGTCTATGAGCAGGAATTCGGCGGCAGCCGCAACGCCATGTTCCGGCTGAAGGAGCACTGGAGCTATCTGCGCCGCAGCTTTCCCGGCAGTGAGAAGCTGTGGAAAGCCCTGCGCAAAACCACCGATCCAAACCAGTTTCGGAGTATCACCGGTGAGCTGTTTCATACGCTCCCCTTCACGCCCGCGTCTGAGGAAGAATAAATATTCAAATTCCGAATGCCTACGGATTCCGCTGTTTCCCCACATTTTCGGCTTCTATTCCACACTTTTTCATGTCGTGAAAAAAATTCCAGATTGCGCTTGGCAAATTCACCAAATTGTTGTATAGTGCTTTGTAAATAATTCATAAGCCCCCTCGATGTAAAGCAAAGGCGTTTTCATCTGGTCTACCGGACGAGAGCGCCTTTTTTCGTATTCTTTTCGGCATGGAGATGAAAAAAAATGATTAAGCTGGAAAATGTTAACAAGTATTTTGGCGACCTGCATGTGCTGAAGGATGTCAATCTGGAGGTAAAGGAAGGTGAGAAGCTGGTGATCATCGGCCCTTCCGGCTCCGGAAAATCCACCACGGTCGGTGCATGAATTTCTTGGAGACGCCCAGCAGCGGGATTTGGCCCAGAAGGAATCCTGCATCATCGTAGGCCGCTGTGCGGACAGCATCCTCATGGATATGGAAAACCATTTGAATGTTTACATCTACGCCCCCTTTGAGGCCCGGATGCGCAACTGCGTGGAAACGCTGAAAATGGATGAGAAAACCGCCCGAAAAATGATCCGGGAGGTAGATCGCTCCCGGGAGCTGTACCACCGGCGCTACTGTCCGGAGTACGTGAACGCCGCCACAAACAAGGACATTCTGCTGGATTCCAGCCGGTTCGGCGTGGACGGTACCGCCGAAATCCTGGTGGATCTGGCAAAGAAGCTGTTTGCCGGCTGAACGCAAAAGCGCCGACGCTGTTT
>CAYYGF010000063.1:0-10338 GCA_964471315.1 uncultured Oscillospiraceae bacterium
CCTTGGTCATCTTCACCCCGTTGCGGCCCTTGCGCTCGGCGGTGGGAGAGGAAATTTCGATCAAGTCCCGGACGGACTTGATGACGGTTTTGGGAACAATGCCGTGGGCCTGGTTATAGGCGTCCTGGATTTCCCGGCGGCGGGCGGTCTCGTCCATGGCGGCCCGCATGGAGGGTGTCACTGTATCGGCATACATAATGACCTTACCATCCGCGTTCCGGGCGGCACGGCCGATGGTCTGGATTAGGCTGGTCTCCGACCGGAGGAAGCCCTCCTTGTCCGCGTCCAGGATCGCCACCAGGCTGACCTCCGGCAGATCCAGACCCTCCCGCAGCAGGTTGATGCCCACCAGCACGTCAAATTTGGCCATCCGCAGATCCCGGATGATCTCCATCCGCTCCATGGCTCCGATGTCCGAGTGCATATAGCGCACCTTGATGCCCGCCTTTTGCAGGTACACCGTCAAATCCTCCGCCATTTTCTTGGTCAGGGTGGTCACCAGCACCCGCTCGTTTCTGGCAGAGCGGGCGTTGATCTCCCCGATCAGATCGTCGATCTGGCCGTCGATGGGCCGCACCTCGACCTCCGGATCCAGCAGGCCCGTGGGCCGGATCACCTGCTCCACGGTCTGGCCGGAGCGGGTGCGCTCGTATTCCCCGGGAGTGGCGGAGACATAGATCACCTGGTTGATCTTCTGGTCGAATTCCGTAAAGTTCAGAGGGCGGTTGTCATAGGCCGAGGGCAGGCGGAAGCCATAGTTCACCAGGGCATCCTTCCGGCTCCGGTCTCCGGCGTACATGGCCCGGCACTGGGGCAGCGTCACATGGCTTTCGTCGATGAACATCAGGAAATCCTTAGGGAAGTAATCCAGGAGGGTAGTGGGCGGGGTGCCGGGAGCCCGGCCCTGGATCACCCGGGAGTAGTTCTCAATGCCGTTGCAGAAGCCGATCTCCGTCAGCATTTCCAGGTCGTAGGCCGTCCGCTGGGCGATGCGCTGGGCTTCAATCAGCTTGTCATGGGCCCGGAAGAAGGCCACCTGCTCGTCGCACTCCCGCTGGATCTCCAGCATGGCCCGCTGGAGCTTTTCCTTGGACGCCACATAGTGGCTGGCGGGATAAATCGCCACATGATCCACATACCGTTCGGCAATGCCGGACACGGCGTTGATCTCGCTGATCCGGTCTACCTCATCCCCAAAAAACTCCACCCGGATAGCCCTGCCGGACCAGTAGGCGGGGTAGATTTCCAGGGTATCCCCCCGGAGGCGGAATTTGTTTCGGGAGAAATCCAGGTCATTTCGCTCATAGCGGATCTCCGTCAGCTTTCGCAGAACATTTTCCAGCGGGTACTCCTGGCCAACCCGCAGGGAGATCACCATGCTCTTATAATCAATGGGGTCGCCCAGGCCGTACAGGCAGCTCACCGAGCTGACCACGATCACGTCCCGCCGCTCAAACAGGGCCGAGGTAGCGCTGTGGCGCAGCCGGTCGATCTCCTCGTTGACAGAGGCGTCCTTCTCGATATAGGTGTCCGTGTGGGCAATATAGGCCTCCGGCTGGTAGTAGTCGTAGTAGGAAACGAAGTATTCCACCGCGTTGTCCGGGAAAAATTCCCGGAACTCGCTGCAAAGCTGGGCGGCCAGGGTCTTGTTGTGGGCCAGCACCAGGGTGGGGCGGTTCAGCTTCTCGATCACCGAGGCCATGGTGAAGGTCTTACCAGAGCCGGTGACGCCCAGCAGAGTCTGCTCCCGCAGCCCCCAGTTGACACCGTTGACCAGCCCCGTAATGGCCTCCGGCTGGTCGCCGGAGGGGCGGTATTCGGATACAAGTTTGAAGTGGTCCATAGTAACCTCCTTACGGCAGCAAATACTCATCGAAGCGGTAACCAGACTGAACCATGGACACATAGTCTCCGTCGGACACCACCATATGATCCGCCAAATGAATCTCCACCGCCGCCAGTGCGGCGGCAACCCGGCGGGTGGTCTGCACGTCCTCAACGGAGGGCAGGGCCACACCGCTGGGATGGTTGTGGGCCAGCACCACGGTGGTAGCTCCGGCGTTCAGCGCCGTCTCCACGATCTTCCGCACGGAAACGCTGGCGGAATTCACGCTTCCCTCCCCCACTTCCCGGCAGCACAGCACCTTGCACTTGGCGTCCATGCACAGTAGGAATACTGTTTCCCGAACCCTGCCGAAGAAATAAGACACCAGATATGCCCCGCAGGCATCCAATGTAGTCAGGCACTCCACCCGCTGGGCACAGTCCACCTGGTAATAGCGTCCCAGGGCCGTCACCAGGGTCAGCAGGGTCGCGGAATGGGCGCTGATCCCCGGCACCTTTTCCAACTCCTCCGGGGCAGCCTCCAGCACCCGGGACAGGCTCCCGAACCGCTCCAGCAAGGCGTGGGCGATGGGGTTGGTGTCCTTCTGGGGGACGGCGTAGAACAGCAGCAGCTCCAGGGCCTGGATGTCTGTAAAATTGTCCAGCCCCTCTTCCCGGAACCGCTCTTTCAGCCGCTCCCGGTGGCCTTTGTGAATGGATTCTTTTGGCATATTTTCACCTCAGATGCATTTTGTCCTTGCTATTTTTGTCGAATCCCGGTAGAATAGAGGTAATCGTCGAAACCCGCCGGGAAAGTTTTATTCCATTCTGCGCATGATAAGGACGTACTAGGGAGGGCCGCTATGGGAGAGAATCGGGATATCTTCGGGATGCTGGAGTTGATGCTCCGCCCGGGCTTCTGTGTCAAAGAGAATATCATCCAGAAGATCAACGCCGCTGCCGGGAGTCTGCCAATCTGCCCCGGCGGAGATGTGCGGGATTTTCTGCGCACCGGTCAAGAGGAATATGCGACCTTTGAGGGCGGCTGCCTGTATCTGCAATTGTCCCTGCCTCCCCACTGCTGCGGCGCTTCCGTCACCCGGGTGGACGGATGGGACGTTTTTGTGCTGGATTCCGAGGGTGGCGACTCGTCCCTGCAGGCCCTGGCTCTGGCATCCAGTGCGCTGCGCACCCCGGTAAACAGCGTCCTTCTCGCTGCCAGCCAGCTTCAGTCCCTGGTGGATCCAACCGATCCCAAGGTCAGCGCCCAAACCGCCCAGCTCAGTCGCAGCCTGCACCAAATCCTACGGCTGCTGGGCAACATGTCCGACGCCGGGCGCTTTGCCTCCGGCTCCTCCCAGGTAACCCAGGATCTGAGCCAGTGCTTTTCCGAAATCCTGGAAAAAGCCCAAACCCTGCTGTCCTGCGCCGGATTTCCGCTGACCTACCAGGTGCCGTCGGAGCCCATTTGGGGACTGGCGGATATGGAGCAGCTGGAACGGGCCATTCTGAATCTTCTGTCCAACGCCGTCAAGTTCTCCCCCAAAGGCGGCAGCATCCACGCAAGCTTGACCCGCAAAAACCGGATGCTGTATTTCCGCGTCCAGGATGACGGCAGCGGTATGCCGGAATCCATTCTTGGGAATGTGTTCAACCGCTACCTCCGCCATCCTGGCATTGAGGACGTCCGCTATGGGCTGGGCCTGGGTATGGCACTGGTGCGCGCCGCCGCGGCCAATCATGGGGGCGCGGTACTCCTCGATCAGCCCAGCGGAAAGGGGACACGTATTACCATGACCTTAGCCATCCGCCAAAGCACGGACAGCACCCTGCGCTCTCCGGTTCTGCGTCCGGATTACGCCGGGGGCTGGGATCACGCGCTGATTGAGCTGTCCGACTGTCTTCCCCTCAGCGCCTACGAACTGGAATAACCCGCTCCCCGGCCCGAAAACAGGCCGGGGATTTATGAATCGCATTATAAATATGCCTTCAAATACTGCCCCGTATAGCTTTGCTCCACCTGGGCCACTTCCTCCGGCGTACCGGCTGCCACGATGTTTCCGCCGCCGTCGCCACCCTCGGGGCCAAGGTCGATGATATGGTCTGCCGTTTTGATCACGTCCAGATTGTGTTCAATCACCAGCACTGTGTTGCCCACATCCACCAGGCGCTGCAATACCTCGATGAGCTTATGCACATCGGCGGCGTGAAGGCCGGTGGTAGGCTCATCCAAAATATAGATGGTTTTGCCGGTGGAGACCCTGGCCAGCTCCGTGGCCAGCTTCACCCGCTGGGCCTCGCCGCCGGAGAGAGTGGTGCTGGACTGGCCCAGCTTCACATAGCCAAGCCCCACCTCCACCAGGGTCTGGGCCTTCCGGCGGATCTTGGGCAGATTCTCAAAGAAATCCACCGCTTCCTCCGCGGTCATATCCAGCACCTGGGCGATATTCTTGCCCTTATACTGCACTTCCAGAGTCTCCCGGTTGTACCGGGCGCCGTGGCAGACCTCGCAGGGGACGTACACATCCGCCAGGAAGTGCATCTCGATCTTCACCAGGCCGTCGCCGCAGCAGGCCTCGCAGCGTCCGCCCTTGACGTTAAAGCTGAACCGCCCCGGGCCGTAGCCCCGGATTTTGGCATCGTTGGTGGACGCAAACAGATCCCGGATATCGTTAAACAAGCCGGTATAGGTTGCCGGGTTAGACCGGGGGGTGCGGCCGATGGGGCTTTGGTCAATGTCGATGACCTTGTCCAAATATTCCATGCCCTCCACCGAGCGGCAAGCGCCGGGACGGGTACGGGCGTGGTTCAGCCTGCCAAGCAATGTCTTGTTCAGCACCTCGTTTACCAGGCTGGATTTTCCAGAGCCGGACACACCGGTGACACAGGTCAGCGTCCCCAGGGGGATGTCCACATCTACATTTTTCAGATTGTTCTCCGTTGCTCCCCGGATGGAAAGGACGTTTCCGTTTCCTGCCCGACGGGTCGTGGGTACAGGAATCTTTTTCACCCCGGATAGGTATTGCCCCGTAACCGAACGGGGACAGGCAATGATCTGCTCCAGCGTCCCGGCGGCCACGATCTCTCCGCCGTGACTGCCCGCGCCCGGGCCAACATCCACAATGAAATCCGCCGCCCGCATGGTGTCCTCATCGTGTTCCACCACGATCAGGGTATTGCCCAGATCCCGCAGCTGCTTCAGCGTTCCCAGAAGCTTATCGTTGTCCCGCTGGTGCAGACCGATGGAAGGCTCGTCCAGAATATACAGCACTCCCATCAGTGACGAACCGATTTGGGTAGCCAGGCGGATGCGCTGGCTCTCGCCGCCGGACAGGGTGCCGGAAGCCCGGGACAAGGTCAGATAGCTCAATCCCACATCCGACAGAAATTGCAGCCGGGATTTGATCTCCTTGACGATCTGCTCCGCCACCAGGGCCATGCTGCCTTCCAATCGCAGTTCCTGCATGAATTTCAGTTCCTCCCGGACGCTCATCCGGCAGAAATCCATAATACCGATGCCCCCCACTGTGACCGCCCGGGCGATTTCCGACAGCCGGTCGCCGCCGCACTGGGGACAGGGAGCAGTGGTCATGCACTCCTCCAACTCTTTCCGGGCGGCATCGGACTGGGTCTCCCGGTAGCGCCGGGAGATGTTGTTCAAGATGCCCTCAAAGGGCTGTTCCAGCACGCCCATGCCGTTTCCCCGGTTGTAGGACATGCGCAGCTTTTCCCCTTTGGTGCCATAGAGGATCACATCCATCACTTCCCGGGACAGTTCCTTCACGGGAACCGTCAAGGAAAAGTGGTATTTTTGAGCCAGGGCTTCAAAATACATCCGGAAAATGGAATCCGTTCGGGCGCTCTGCCAGCCGCTGGCCTGGATGGCTCCGTCCAGAATCGACTTATTTTTGTCCGGGATCACCAAATCCTCATCCGCAATCAGCCGAAAGCCCAAGCCGGTACAGCTGGGGCAGGCGCCGCTGGGGTTATTGAAGGAGAACATTCTCGGCTCCAGCTCCGTCAAGCTGACGCCGCAGTCCTCGCAGGCGTAATTCTGAGAAAAGCTAAGTTCTTCCCCACTCTGGGGCAGCTCAATGGTGACCAGGCCGCCGGAATGGGAGCAGGCAGTTTCGATGGAATCCGTCAAACGGCGTCGCAGTCCCTCCTTCAATACCAGCCGGTCTACCACCAGATCGATGTTGTGCTTTTTGTTCTTTTCGCAGGAGATTTGCTCCGTCAGATCATACAGGATCCCGTCCACCCGCACCCGGGCAAAGCCGGACTTCCGGGCATCCTCAAACACCTTCTTGTGCTCGCCCTTCTTGCCACGGATCACAGGAGACAGCACCAAAAACCGGGTTCCCTCCCCCAGGGCCTCCACCCGATCCACGATCTGGTCGATGGTTTGGCGGCGGATTTCCTTGCCACACTTGGGGCAATGGGGCACACCCACTCTGGCCCACAGCAGCCGCAGATAATCATAAATCTCCGTCACCGTACCCACGGTAGAGCGGGGGTTCTTGGAGGTTGTTTTCTGGTCAATGGAAATGGCGGGAGACAGGCCGTCAATGGAATCCACATCCGGCTTGTCCATCTGGCCCAGGAACTGCCGGGCATAGGAGCTGAGGCTCTCCACATACCGCCGCTGTCCCTCGGCGTAAATGGTATCGAAGGCCAGACTGGACTTGCCGGAGCCGGACAGTCCGGTAAACACCACCAAGGCATCTCTGGGAATGGTCAGATTGACATTTTTCAGATTGTTTTCCCGGGCGCCTTGAATTACGATCTTATCATTCATACGCTTTGCTCCATCCTTTTTCGCGGAAAATCGTTATGAAATAGTATATCACATTTTTCTCCTGGGCACAAGCTATTTTACAAACAAAATTTCGTTTACCCACTCAAGCGCTCCGTATCGGATTTTGCCAGAACATACCAAAAAAAGGCATCTTTTTCTCTGTTATTTTGTTCTTCTTTATATTGCTTTTCCCGTATCTTTAATGATATAATAGGGTTGTACGTTATGCGCGGGCTCCTAATTCTGGGATTCCGGGCGCTGAAAAAATACAGAATTTTAAAGCGAGGTATCATTTGATGATTGCGTACGGTGAAAACATTCAGGTTTTCTGTGGCAACTCCAACCCCGAATTCGCTAAGACCATCTGCAAGGAGCTTGGTATCGAGCTGGGCAAGGCGGATGTGAAGCATTTTGCCGATGGCGAGGCTTCCGTCTCCCTCATCGAGACTGTCCGCGGCGCGGATGTGTTTCTGATTCAGTCCACCTGCAAGCCTGTCAACGACCATCTCATGGAACTGCTGGTTATGATCGATGCCTGCCGCCGGGCTTCCGCTGGCCGCATCACCGCAGTGATCCCCTATTTCGGTTACGCTCGCCAGGATCGTAAGGCCAAGTCCCGGGATCCCATTTCCGCCAAGCTGGTGGCCAACATGCTCACCGCCGCCGGCGCCAACCGCATTTTGACCATGGATCTGCACGCCGCCCAGATTCAAGGCTTCTTCGATATCCCCCTGGATCATCTGCTGGGCAATGTGACCTTCGTGGACTACTTTATGAAGAAGTTCCCCGAGGAGACATACAACCACGAGGACTTTGTGGTCGTCTCTCCCGATGTCGGCTCCGTTGGCCGCGCCCGGAATTTCGCCGCTAAGGTGCACATGGGCCTTGCCATTGTGGACAAGCGCCGTCCCAAAGCCAATGTCTCCGAGGTCATGAACATCATCGGCGATGTGAAGGGCAAGACCTGCATTCTTTACGACGACATGGTGGATACCGCCGGTTCCCTGTGCAACGCCGCCAAGGCTCTGGTGGAGCTGGGCGGCGCCAAGGAGGTATACGCCTGCGCGACCCACGGCGTTCTGTCCGGCCCCGCATATGAGCGTCTGGAGGCCAGCCCCATCAAGGAAATGGTCTTCTTGAACACCATCCCCGAAGTGGGCAACACCCCCTCCGGCAAGTGCAAGTTCCTGGATGTAGCTCCTGTTTTTGCCCGTGCCCTCGAGCATATCCACGGCGCTACCTCCATCGCCGACCTGTTCTAAGCCGTGGTTTCCAAGGAGCAAGGGGAAAGCTGGCTGATCGTTGGCCTGGGCAATCCCGGCCGGGAATACGAGAAAACCCGACATAACTGCGGTTTCCGGGCGCTGGACGGCCTCGCCCAGCAGCTGGGCTGCAAAGTGGATAAGCTAAAATTCCAAGGGCTTTACACCCAGACCACCTATGGCGGGAAAAAGCTGTTTCTGTTGAAGCCCCAGACCTATATGAACCTGTCGGGCCGCGCGGTTTTGCAGCTTTCCGCCTATTTCCACATTCCGCCCCAGCGGATTATCGTGCTGTTTGACGACATCTCCCTGGCGCCGGGCCGCCTCCGCGTCCGTGCGGACGGCTCCGCCGGCGGCCACAACGGTATCAAGTCCATCATTCAAGAGCTGGGCAGTCAAGATTTTCCCAGAGTCAAAATCGGTGTAGGCGCCAAGCCCAATCCAGACTTTGACCTGGCGGATTGGGTGCTGTCCACCTTCTCCGCCAGCGAGGAAAAAGCCCTGGCCGTGTCCTTGAAAAACGCAGCGGATGCTGCCTTGGCCGTCATTGACCATGGTGTGCCCGAGGCAGCCAACCGTTTTAACGGCAGCCATCCGTAACACTCGAATTTTGTCAAAAAAACGCGGAAAGGGGGTCTTATCCCCCTTTCCGCATTGCCACGTTCTGAGGTATTGTTTCATGGAACCGCTTCTCAAGCTATTAACATCCATCCCGGAATACGCTTCTCTGGTGTCCACCCTGGAAACTGGGGAAAGCGCCGCCGTCACCGGCATCGGGCAGATCAACCGCAGCCACATGATTGCCGGACTCTTCCGGGAGCTGAACCGGCCGCTGGTGGTTCTGTGCCAGGACGACATTGCCGCCCGGAGGCTTCAGGAGGAGCTGAAGGATTTTCTGGGCTTCAGCGCCCCCATTCTGCCCAGTCGGGAGCTGACGCTGTACGACGCCGCTGTGGTCTCCCGCTCCTGGGAGCAGAAACGGCTGCGGCAGCTGTATGACCTGGCCTCCGGAAAAACCAGCCTTCAAATTCTCAGTTGGGAATCTGCGAGTCTGCGCACCATGCCCAAATCCGTGCTGATGGGCGCGGCCTTTACCCTGGAGGTAGGGCAGGAGTACCCCTTGGACACCCTGCTGCAAAAACTCACCGCCGCGGGCTACAGCCGCTGCGGCATGGTGGAGGGCATCGGACAGTTCGCTGTCCGGGGCGGCATTGTGGATATTTTTTCTCCCGCCGCCGACCAGCCCATTCGGGCGGAATTCTTTGGCGATGAGCTGGACACCATGGGCTATTTTAACCCGGAAACCCAGCGGCGCAGCGACAACATCGATACCGTAACCATCCTTCCCGTGGCAGAGACCCAGCCCTCCCTGCATCCCAAGGGGCTTGCCGGTCTGTGCAAGGATTTGACCACCCTCATTGCCCGGCAGAAGCGCCGGAAGAATGTGAACGAGGCACTGGTCGCTACCCTTACCAAGGATCTGGAAAAATACGAAAACGGTCTGCACAATCCGGCCTCCGACCGCTATATGGCACTCATCTATCCGGAAATGGCCACAGCCGCCGACTACATTCCGGAAAATGCGTTGGTGGCAGTCTGCGACCACAGCAGCCTTCAGCGCACCGCCCGAAACCACACAGAGGAAATGGGCATGCAGCTGGACAGCCTGCTCCAAAGCGGCCAGGTTGCCGGGGAGCTGTGCGATTTCGTCGCTCAGTGGGAGGATCTGTGCCGGGAGCTCACGGGAAAAACGCTGGTCTATTTTGATGCCTTCGGCGGCTCCTCCTATCCGGAGGAAAATCCCCCCAAGCAGCTGTATCCCCTCACCGCGAAGCAGCTGCCCGGTTACGGCGGCAATCTGGACACTGCCGCCTCCGATTTGACCCATTACCAAAAAATGGAATTTGGCTCTCTGGTGCTCTGCGGCTCCCGCCGCCGGGCAGAGCTGATGCAAGAAATGCTCCGCAGCCGGAACCTGTCCTCGTTTTTGTGTATCCCCTTGACCACCCTTCCCAAGCCAGGGCAGATCCTGCTCAGCGACGGCACGTTGCCCTTTGGTATGGAATACCCCATGCAGAAGCTAGCCATTCTCACAGAAGGGCAGCTGATCTCCCGGGGAGAGGTAAAGCGGAAGGCGCCCAAGAAAACCGGCTCCACCAACCGGCAGAAGCTGAATTCCTTTACCGATCTGACTCCCGGCGACCTCGTTGTCCACGAGAACTACGGCATTGGCCGCTTTGTTTCCATGGAGCAGATCAAGGTGGACAACGCCATCAAGGACTACATCAAAATCGCTTACCAGGGCAGCGATACCCTGTTCGTCCCTGCCACCCAGCTGGATCTGGTGAGCAAGTACATTGGCGGAGGCGGCGAGGACGCCCATGTGAAGCTGAACAAAATCGGCTCCGATGCCTGGCAGAAAACCAAGGCCAAGGCCCGGAAAGCCGCCAAGGA
>CAYYGF010000064.1:0-10326 GCA_964471315.1 uncultured Oscillospiraceae bacterium
TTCGACGCTATAGGGGGGCTTTGTCTATTTTGTGAATTTGCTCATTTAGAGTATTTCCTCTTATTTCGGGATAACAAATACTAAAAGGAGCGGGGCATCCGCTCCTTTTTACATTTCCAAAAGGTAAATATACTTGTAGATCGTCGTTCTGCTCAAATCACAAACTCTTGCCAATTCGCTGATGTTGAGTTGTCCGCTCTTGTATGCGGGGTAGTGCCGGAGGAATCCAGAAGGAAGATCATCGACTGTTATCTGCGGACGCCCGATCTGCCGCCCTTTTGCCCTGGCGTTTTCCATGCCGGAGCGAACACGGGAGCGAATCATGGCAAGCTCCAACTGACTGAACACACCTGCCATCTGCAAAAATGCCTCGCTCATGGGATCGGGATGTCCGTTCCGGCAATCCAAGGTGATACTGCCAACAATCACCAGCCGCAAATGCTTCCAAAAGAGAAATGTATTTGTAAATGGTCGTTCTGCTCAAATCGCAAACGCTATCCCATTTCCGGCTCGCTGAAGCAGGCGCAAAAACGCACCCGACGGCTTTGCCGCTCGGGTGCGTCTGGCGTATGGGAGATTACCCCGCGCAGCCATTCAAGTAGGTTTCTCTTCTTAGGATGGCTGGGCGGCATTTTTCGCAGATGTACGGCTCTTGCAGCAGCCCCTTCGTCATGCCCTCCGGGCTGCCGCAGCGGGAACAGGCGGGAATCCGTTTGACCTTATATGCAAAAATCCAGAAGGCCGAGCCGGAATTGGTGATGCTGGCCCAGGTATGCTTGTCCTGGAAATGGGCCGGAATTCTGCCTCTGGAGCCATAGTTGTAGATGTTGGAATCCCGTACTTGGACGGTGCCGTCCTCGTTGAGCTTTTCCAGCACGATGTAGTGGCCGCCCCGGGTCCAATAGCCCTTGTGCTGAAGGGAAACCACAAGATGCCCCTCCTCCAGCGCCTGGTGCGCATCGGTGGGCTCATAGGTTTTTTCCAGCAAATAAAAGCCCAGCACCGGAGGCTCGTTGATAAAGATGGTACCATCGGTGCCGTTGGAGAAGCTGTAATTTCCATAGCGCGCACACATCTCCGGCGGCGTCCACTCCTCGTCGGACAGGTAGCTTGCCACCATGGAAAAGGAGGTGATGCCGCAGCCGTTTGTCGCCAGCTTAAAGCCGCCGAACATGGTGCCCTGGTACTCCTGCTGCAAATACAGCGGCACCTCCGGGAATCGCTCGTGGGCAACGTCCGGGTAGAGCACATCCCCGGCTCCCGCCACGGCCTGTGCCTCAGGCAGCACAATGGCGCTGTAGTCGATCTGCGCCGGGTACTTTTCCATGGCGGTTTCCAGCAGCTGCCGCTCCAGCTGGGAGCGCAGACCGTCCTCCGCCTGGGCATACCAGATTTCTGTCCTGCCGGTGAAATACAGGATATGGCAGCCATACTCGGTGCGGATCACCGTGGTGTCCCCCGCCTGCCGGGCGGGGTCAAAGCACCAGCTGTCCAGCGATTCCATCAGCTGTCCCGGCCGAATCCGGCGGTAAGCGCCGCCGTTCAGCGCCGACGCCGAATCCTTGGAATTCTTGTTGGCCAGATCGGCAAAGGTAGCGTCGGTGGCCTTGGTTTTCGTCCGCCAGGTGTTCAGCAGCGCTTCCGCGTCGGCCTGGCACTGCGTCCAAGCCTTTTCTGAGCAGGTCACGGTGCCGTCTGCTTCCAAAGTAACCGGCTCCTGGGTCATTTCCGGCTCCACCCCGATGACCTGCGGTTGTCCCTCCACCGCCACCTGGCCGGTGGGCTGAAGCAGAATCTGGCGGATATCCACGTAAAAGCCGCTGTCCCGGGTGATGCCCTTTTCCCGGAAGGCTTCTTCGTTCTGGTCGAAATACGCCTCCACCGCCTCCGTTTCCGGGGTGATGTCGTAGCTTAGGGAGGTGTAGTACATGTAGCCCCGGTTGTAGGTTTCCACAAACCGCTCCAGATCTGCCGCAGAGGTGCCGAAGCCCTTTTCCGCCAGCTCCGCCGCATCGGCAAAGCCCTTTTCCTTTGCCAAATCATCCAGCATGTCGGGAATTTCATCCAGATAGGCCTGGTGCATGGAATTTGGCTGGAAGCTGTCGCTGTAGCCGTACAGAACCCTGGTGGCCGGAATGCCGTCCAGGTATTCGTCCCGGTTCAAAACAGCGGGGTTATAGGCCTCTTCCTTGGGCAAGCCCTCGTCCTGGCCCTGAAGCACCAGCGCCTGGCTGCTGTGCCAGGACGTCAGCGCCTGCTTCAGAAAATATTGCTGCCAGGAATTTACGCTGCTGTCGATGGGGCAGCTCTGGGTGTCCAGGGGCGCGTCAAAATCCGGGGCCGGGGTCTTTCCCGATTCCCGGTAGGCCGCCGCCTCCGCCCAGTAATACGCGCTGAGCACCCCGTTTGTCAGCTCAGCGTCTCCGATCCGTGCCACCACAGCCGTCCCATTTCCCTGGCCGGTATAGCTACCCTTGCAGGTCACATCCGCCGGATTGCCGTCCGCCGGAACCGTTGCCTCCACCGTGGTCACAGCCGGAGCGCCGGTGTCTTTAGGCACTGTCTGGGCCTCCGGTTCCTCACCACAGCCGAACAGCGACAAAAGGCCCGCGATCAGCAGCAGCGCGGCACATATTTTCTTCATGGCAATCAGCTTCCTTCGGATTTCAGATTACCGCATATTCTACCACATCCGCTCCGGCATTGCAACCACACGCCGGGATTTTTCCAAAGAATGGTCTTGCTTTTCCCCCGTTCCTGGGATATAATACGAAAAAATAACTTAGGAGGAATTCTATGGAAAACGAAAATCTGCTTCCCGAGGAGGAAGTCTCCATTCTCACCCTCACCGATGAAAACGGCCAGGACGTGGATTTTGAATATCTGGACTGCCTGGTGTATCAAGGTAAGGAATATCTGGTGCTCGCTCCCGCGGAGGACGAATCCGGCGAAATCGTGATTCTGGAGGTTCAGCCGGTGGACGAGGAAAACGAAAACTACCTGGCCGTGGAGGACGAAGCCGTTTTGGACGCCGTCTACGACATCTTCAAGGAAAAGTACAAGGATATTCTGACCTTTGAGGAATAAGAAAAAGCATTCCCTTTCCCCAATATCAGTAAGTTAAGGCAACACCGCATAATTCGGCAAGGAAGCTCAGCGAGAGATTTTGTGCCAGTTCAAAGGTCCGAAAACGCGGGAATACTGTATGTATTTCCCGTTTTTGGAACTGCAGAACTGGCGCAAAAGATCCGCTGAGATCCGCAGACGCAATTGTGCGGTGTTGCCTTAAGCTGGCAAATCCTCCTACCCTCAGAAATGAGCTGGCAGGAGGATTCGTCAGCTTAACGGATTACTGACATTGGCCGCTCACCGGGGCAGCGCCTTATGTAATGGGGCAACCATGTCAAATTTCCTCGAATGCACACAGACTGGAACGTGTCAGCTGGCAAAATCAACCAGCAAGGATGATCTTCTTATGGATCCAGTACAATCCTCGCCGCCCCGTCCCGATGACCGCCGGGAGAGAGCCATCACCGAACTGATCGACGCCGTAGCCGGCCAGCAGGAGGCGCTGGCTCGCATTCTGGAGTCTGAGCACAGAAAGATTGACCGCGCCATTCAGATGACCAGCACCGATGTAGACGATCTGGTACAGATCGACGACAGTGTTGCGCGCATCCTGGCCGCCATCACCCGCTTGGAACTGGCCCTCCAGCTGAAGCTGGACCTGTTCCGCGACTGCCTCTGCCCCGAGGAGTGGTTCCACGGCTACCGCGCCACCTGCGGCCAATAATCCCCACCGGGAACCGGGGCAATCCCCCGGTTCCCACCCATTTGGGAAGCAGGCTCCCGGTGGTGCTTTTCTCATGCTGCCTCCCGCATTTTTGCCTTCACCAGGTTGGCCAGCCGGGCGATGAATTCGGAATTGGTGGGTTTTGCCTTCTCAGAGGTGACAATGTTTCCGAAATAGTAATTCAGTACCTCCTCGTTCCCTCTGGCCCAGGTCACCTCGATGAGATTGCGGATGGCCCGCTCCACCCGTCCGGCGGTGGTGTCGAGCTGGGCCGCCACCTGGGGATACAGGCCGAAGGTGATGTTGCGGATGTACATGCTGTCCTCCACCAGCAGCACCACCGCCCGCACCAGATACGCGTGGCCCACCAGATGATCCGGTACCCCCATCTCCAGCAGAAGCTGCCGGAGAACCCCCTCAGGCGTAGGTCGTGCCGGGCCCATCCCCTGCAGCAGCTGCCGCAACTCCCGGCGCAGCGTCTTTCGTTCCTCCTCCGTTTCCGCCGCGCACAGCCACAGCAGGGCGGTCAACTGTTTTTCCCATTTTTCCATATTGTCTCCTCCTGATTCCCCGGGAATCCTACCCGTTTTGTTGGACGGAATCTGTGGTAGAATCTCAGTGAAAAAACCCTAGGTCAGATTTCCGCCGGTTTTTGTACAAGCATACAAAAGTCACCTTCTTGCTTGACGCAAGTCTGTTTCTGTGGTAATATGGGAGTAGTTTATCAGATAAATACCACATTAGATTACTTTTGTAACCCGTCTGCTTGGATTATAGCCCAAACCTTCCAGTTTGTCAACCATTTGTTCGGCTACTAAAGTAATCTTCCGCGAATTGCACAAATCGTTAGGGGGAGCTTTTGTGTTTTTTGACAGATTTCAGGCCCTTTGTGCGGAAAAGGGCATCAGCGTTTATCGGGCCTGCATGGACATCGGCTTGAACCGCTCCGCGGTGGCCAAATGGAAAGCCGGCGGCAAGCCCAACGGCACCACCGCCGGGAAGCTGGCGGACTATTTTGGCGTCTCTACGGATTATCTGCTGGGGCAGACATCCCAGCGAACCCCTGTCCATTCCGGCCCCACCGATGAGGAGATCAAATTCGCCCTCTTCGGCGGCAGCGGAGACATTACCGATGCCATGTACGACGAGGTCAAAAAATTCGCTGCCTTTCTCAAGCAGCGGGAAGCGGAGAAAAAGGAGTAGCCATGCAGACTGCGGATCTCTATGCCTTTGCCGAACAACAGAATATAGGGATCCTGTCCTTTCCCATGCCGGAAAACGGCTCCATGTCCGTGATGCTGGACGGCGGAAAGTGCTACGTGGGGCTGGACGACGGCGTTCGGGACGGCGGTGTCCAGGAGCGGGTGCACTTAAGTCACGAGCTGGGGCACTGCGTCACAGGCAGCTTCTATAACATCTACGCCGCCGTGGACTGCCGCCAGCGCCACGAGAACCGGGCGGACAAATGGGCCGTCACCACTATGATCCCAGTAGAAGCTCTAGACGACGCGGTGGCCAGCGGCTGTACCCAGGTCTGGGAGCTGGCGGAACGGTTCCAGGTCACAGAAGAATTCATCCGCAAGGCCGTGTGCTGGTATGTCCACGGCAACATGGCCGCGGAGCTATACTTTTAATGCCGCTGTCCGTAACTGGCCAGCGGCATTTTTCCGGGATTCTTAACCGTTTCTTAGCCTTCTTTTCCGCTATTGAACCTTTTCCTGGGTGCTTTTTCTCCGGAAATATGCTATTATGATATCCGATAGGAGGTGACGGCTATGGCGCGCAAACAGCGCATCCGGGATGGCGTGTTTACCTGTCTTATTCTTTTGACCGTCTTTTGTGTGAATTTGCTGCTGCAAAATCTGTTTCATACCCAGGCCATGACGCCGATGCTCTTTGTTCTGGGCGTTTTTCTGGTATCCTGGCGAACCCAGGGCTATCTCTACGGCATTGCCGCGTCCCTGGCCAGCGTGTTGGCGGTCAACTGGGCCTTTACCTATCCCTACTGGGCCTTTGATTTGATCTCACCGGAATGCATTTCCTCTGCCGCAGTGATGCTGATCGTCGCCATTATGACCGGTACACTGACCACCCGCTTGAAGCATCAAGAAAAGCTGAAAGCGGAGGCGGAAAAGGAACGGATGCGCGGGAATCTGCTCCGGGCCGTGTCTCATGATCTGCGAACCCCTCTGACCTCCATTTATGGCGCCTGCTGTGCCATGCTGGAGCATTTTGACGATATACCCCGGGAAAAACAGCGTATGCTCCTGGAGGACATTCGCTCCGAGTCTCAGTGGCTGAACCGCATGGTGGAAAATCTTTTGTCCGTTACCCGGGTTGACGCGGACGCGGTTCGTCTGGCAAAGCGTGATACGGTGCTGGAAGAATTGATTGACGCGCTGCTGGTGAAATTCCGCAAGCATTACCCTGCCCAACAGGTGCTGGTTCGGATTCCCGAGGAATTTGTCAGCATTCCCATGGATCCTGTTCTGATGGAGCAGGTGTTGATGAATCTGTTGGAAAACGCGGTATTTCACGCAAAGGAAATGACCCGCCTATGGTTGGATGTGGAACTGGAAAACAACCAGGCGGTGTTTCGGGTATCGGATGACGGCTGCGGCATTCCCCCGGAGCGGCTGCCGTACCTGTTTACTGGTTTTTTGGACAGCAAGGCACCGGCAGACTCCGGCCGCAGCAATATGGGAATCGGCCTATCCGTGTGCAGCGCCATTATTGAAGCCCATGGTGGCACCATCCACGCCGGTAACCGGCCGGAGGGCGGCGCGGAATTCTGGTTCGCGCTGGAAATGGAGGAGACCTGTGATGTCGAACAACAAATATAAGCTTCTGATCGTGGAGGATGACCGGGGCATTCGCTGCTTTGTCCAGACCATTTTAGAAGCCAGCGGCTATCAGATCTTAACCGCCGAGCGCTGCCAGCAGGGACTGCTGATGCTGCGCTCCCATGTGCCGGATCTGGTCATTCTGGATCTGGGCCTGCCGGATATGGACGGGGAAGTATTCATCCGCACTGCCAGGGAAGCGGGCAGTACCGTTCCAATTCTGGTGCTGTCCGCCAGATTGGATGAACGGGACAAGGTCTCCGCCTTGGATCTGGGAGCCAACGATTACATCGTGAAGCCCTTTGGTACGGCAGAGCTGTTGGCTCGTGTCCGGGCCGCGTTGCGAACCGCCAGACGTCAGAACGCGTCCGGGAGCACAGGGAATGTCTTTGTCCAGGGGGATTTGGTGATTGATTATGACCGCAGACAGGTTCGTGTTGACGGTGTCTGCATCCATACGACCCAAACAGAATACAATATTTTGGCGCTGCTGAGCCAGCATGTGGGCAAGGTTATGACCTATTCCGCCATCATTCAAGCAGTCTGGGGCACCATGGACGACGGCAGCACCAAAAAGCTCCAGGTCAACATGGCCAATATCCGCCGGAAATTGGGCTGTCGGCCTGGAGATAACCGCTTTTTTGTCAACGAACTGGGCGTCGGCTACCGGATGCTGGACGCGGAAAAGTAGCCCTCCAGACGCTGGCTTATCTGGATATTCCAGCGAAAATGATTCCTGCGGCAGCACGGAAAAATTGCGCATAGATACGGCCAATGCCTTCTTGCAAAAAGTCTTAGCCGATTCTTAGTCAAATCCCCCCTCCTTTTTACCCCAATTTTACCGCCTCACCGGTATACTACCAGGTGAGGCGATTTTGTTTAGGAGGTAATTATGGAAATTCTGTATCAAAATCTGCTGGATATCGAGTTTCAGCAGATCATCATGTGGCTCATCGGCGGCGGCCTAATCTACCTGGCCATTGCCAAGGAGATGGAGCCGACACTTCTTCTGCCCATGGGCTTCGGCGCGATTCTTGTGAACCTGCCCCATTCCGGCGCGGCGGCCGTGATTCAGCATCTGTTCGACATCGGGATCGCGGGACAGGAGCTGTTTCCTCTGCTGCTGTTCATCGGCATCGGCGCGATGATCGATTTTCAGCCGCTGCTCACCAATCCCAAGCTGATGCTGTTTGGCGCCGCTGCCCAGTTTGGGATCTTCTTTACCCTGTGCCTGGCCTCCCTGTGCGGTTTCGAACTGAAGGACGCCGCCTCCATAGCCATCATCGGCGCGGCAGACGGCCCCACCTCCATCTATGTGGCCACCCAGCTTGGCTCCGGGTATCTATCCGCGATTATGGTTGCGGCCTATTCCTACATGGCGCTGGTGCCCATCATTCAGCCGCCGGTCATCAAAGCCTGCACCACCAGGGCAGAACGGCGCATCAAAATGCCCTACCGGGGCAAGCCGGTCTCCCGAACCACCCGAATCCTCTTTCCCATCCTGGTGACGGTAATCGTCGGCCTTGTGGCGCCGGACGCTGTGGCGCTGATCGGGTTTCTGATGTTCGGAAATCTCATCCGGGAATGCGGGGTACTGAACGCGCTGTCCGAAACCGCCCAGAATGTTCTGGCAAATCTCATCACCATTTTGCTGGGCATTACCATTGCCTCCCGGATGACCGCGGCGGAATTTCTGCGGCCCGAGACGCTGCTGATTTTGGGCTTGGGGCTGGTCGCCTTCGTGGCGGATACCGTCGGCGGCATTCTCCTCGCCAAGGGGATGAACCTGTTCCTCAAGGAAAAGATCAATCCCATGATCGGCGCGGCGGGGATCTCCGCCTTTCCCATGTCCGCCCGGGTGGTTCACAAGCTGGGCCTGGAGGAGGACAATCAGAATTTTCTGCTGATGCACACCATCGGGGTCAACGTCTCCGGCCAGATCGCCTCCGTGATCGCGGGCGGTCTGATCCTGGCGCTGGTACGCGGTCGGATTGGAGGGTAACATATGTTTTCTTTTCGCCTGGATTATCTGCTGGAAGCCCTGCCGGTTATGGGCTGGGGAATGCTGGGTGTGTTCCTGGTAACCGGAATTCTGATTGCCGCCGTGGCGCTGCTGAACAAAGGAACCGGTGAACAATAGAAGTATGCTCCCTTTTACTGGAATATCCGTATTATTCACGAATCCTCTGTTTTTCATTTTGCTTGACAGCCGGCAAACCGATCTGCATCGGTGCATAAAAAACGCCCCCGGAATGTTCCGGGGGCGTTTGGTAGTGGATCAATCAGCGACGTAGGGCAGCAGGGCGATCTGACGGGCACGCTTGATAGCGGTGGTCAAGTCACGCTGGTGAGCGGCGCAGGTACCGGTAGTACGGCGGGGCAGGATCTTGCCGCGCTCGGACAGGTAACGGCGGAGCTTCGCGGTGTCCTTATAATCAATGCTGGTCACTTTATCCACGCAGAACGCGCAAACCTTCTTGCGCTTGCGGGGACGCATACGCTGTTCGTTAGCCATGGGTTTTCCCTCCTTGTAAGTCTGGTAGAAAAGTCAAGAATTGTTAGAAGGGCAGTTGGGCGTCGTCGTCCTCCAGCATCGCGAAATCGGAAGCCGGAGCGCTGGCGGGGGCGGTATAGCCGCCGTAGCTGGGGGCGGGAGCATTGTTGTAGCTGCTGCCACCGTAATTGTTGTTACCGTAGCTGCTGTTTCCGCCATAGGCGTTGCCGCCGTAGGAGGAATTGCTGTTGTCTCCGTCCCGCTTGCTGTCACCGAAGTAGACGTTGTCCGCGACTACTTCTGCGGTGCGACGCTTGTTGCCATCCTTATCGGTCCAGCTGCGGATCTGCAGCCGGCCGGACACCACCGCCATGCGGCCCTTGGTGAAATACTTGGAGACGAACTCTCCAGTCTGACGCCAGGCGACACAGTCGATGAAGTCGGTTTCCCGTTCGCCGCCGTCCTTGGGAGCGAAGTCCCGGTCGACAGCCAGACTAAAGCTGGCCACGGCGATGCCGCTGCCGGTACGGCGCAGCTCGGGGTCACGGGTCAAGCGGCCCATGATGACGATGTGGTTGAGCATGGTTTACTCCTCCACAGCGGTGGTCAGGCAGCGCATAACGCCTTCGGTGATCTTCATCACACGCTCCAGCTCCGCGGGGAACTCGGGCTTGGACTCGAAGTTCATCAGAACGTAGTAGCCCTCGGCCATATCGTTGATGGGATACGCGAGACGCCGCTTGCCCCACTCATCGACAGAAGCCAGGGTACCCTCCGCCTCCACCATTGCCTTGAACTTTTCCACAAGTGCTGCGGTGCCTTCCTCGCCCAGGGTGGGGTCGATGATGTAAAGCACCTCATACTTACCGGTGATCTTAGCCATGTTGATTGCACCTCCTTTTGGACTTTTGGCCCCCGGACGCGCCGGGAGCAAGGATTGTCCGCATTCGCGAACCAGCTTATTTTATCGGATATTTCTTAAGTTGTCAAGCACTTTTTGAAATATCAGCGGGTTTTTCTAAGAAAAACAGCCCAAATTCCTGATTCCGGGAAAAAGAAAAAGGGAAAGAAAGCCATAGACTGACAAAAAGGGGTTGAATTTTTTGTTTTGATTTGCTATAATACCTTCACAAATTCAAATGCAGGGTTAGTTCATCGGTAGAATGGTCGCTTCCCAAGCCACAGAGGCGGGTTCG
>CAYYGF010000065.1:0-1791 GCA_964471315.1 uncultured Oscillospiraceae bacterium
GGCTCTCCCCCGGTGCGGCGCCAAATTTGATATTCCTACCCTACCGGGATCAGCAGCATCTGGTTGGGTAATGGCTCCTCCTGCAAGCCGTTGGCCTTTCGAATGGCTTCCACTGTGGAATTGCTGGCTTTGGCTATGTCCCACAGCCGATCCTCGCCGGAGCGGCGGAGAATCAGCGACGGGCGGTTGGGATCCAGCTTTCGGGCCTCCCCCATCGCCAGGCCGGTAACCATGGGAAATTCCTGTCTGGCAGCGGCTGTCACTTCCAGGGGCAATTCCGTCTTCACCGTGATGGTTCCATTGCCAAGCATGGTCTGAGGTTCCGCCGCCTGCAAAGGAAAAGCCAGAATCTGGCTGTTTTCGTCGGCTGCCACATGCTGTTTTCCCTCCCAGCGGCCGGATGCCCCCTGGAGACTGCCGTCCTCGCCGTAATAAAGCACTTGAACCGAACCCGGCGTTTCCAGCTCCACGCCCTGTTCTACCCGCCGCTGCCTGGGAAAATCCGGGGTAAAACGTACATCCGCCACCACATTTCCCGCCCCAGGCAGGCTCTGCTCCCCATAGACGGTCTCCCGGCGGGTATCCAGAACCACCGGCAGTTCTAACACCTGGGTTTGCATGGTCAGCTCCTGGGTTGGGCTGTAAGCATCCTCAACCAATTCCAGCGGCAGCTTATCGGTAATCACAAACTGTGCCGCAATGCCGCACTTCAGACGCAGATGCCCCGCCTCATCCCGCTCCAGCTCCAGACTGGTGGGCATCAGCTGGATATCGGCCTGGGCGTCTGTTCCGTGCTCCTGCTCCAGCTCCGCGAATTGGGAAAAGGGCAGGGAAAAATCCCAGCTGTGCAGCTGTCCCTGGGTACTGCAATACAGAACATGCAGCTCCCCGCTGCCTCTGAAAACCACCTTGCTGGAAAGCACCTTTTTGTCCGTCAGAACCGGATTCAGCCGGTAAGACGCCAGCTTCTCCAGAACCGGCGCGGAATCCGGCAAGGTTAGATCCTCTTCCAGCAAAAACGCCTTCTCCCCAGCCTCTTTGGACAGTCTGACCGGATAGCTGCTGCGAAGCAGCTGGATATCCCCAGGAACCTTGTCCGGCAAATAGGTTTCCGCTTCTGCCGGGGAAAACGCCTCTGCCAGCGCCGCCATCCCCGCCCGCACCATGATCTTCCGGGCCGATACCGTCCGGGCGTCCACAAACCGGGTCAGACACCGGACGCGAAGCGTGCCTTCCGGTGTGTTCTCCGGCAGCTCCCAGCGCATTTGGAAGGGAATCCAGGTTTCCAGACACTGCTCTGCGGAGCCGTCCTCCGGGGCGTACAGCACCCACACCATCATTCCCGCCGAGGCGGAAATCCCATCCGAGCGCCATTCCTTTCCCCGGAGAATCGCCTGGCCCCAAGCGGACAAAATCCGGCCAATGTCCGGCATTCCATCCGGCAATTTCCATTCCTGGGTCTGCTCACTGTTCTGGATCTCCCGCACCACAGGCTCCAAATAGGCAAACGGCATCTTGGAAAAACTCACTTCCACGATTGGATCACTCCTTATCCCATGTTCGCTGATACAGTATATTCCGCAGCATGCACAGATATGTCCACTACCGCCGCCGCATCACGCAAAAGCCCAGAACGATCAGCCCCACACCGCCGCAGCAGCAAAGAAACCAGCTCTCCAGGCAATGTCCCACGATCAAGCCAATGCCAAACGCCAGCATACAACAGCCATGCAGGTGATTCTTCCGGCACATAAAAACACCCCCTGCACATGCTATGCAGGGGGGGTTGGG
>CAYYGF010000065.1:1801-10223 GCA_964471315.1 uncultured Oscillospiraceae bacterium
GCTTTCTTCACCGCGTCCGAGCTGGCCAGCTCCGCGCCAGTGCCACTGAGGGTAATCTTGCCGGTTTCCAGAACGTAAGCCCGATCTGCGATTTGCAGCGCCTTACGGGCGTTCTGCTCCACCAACAGGATGGTGGTGCCAGCCTTGTGCAGCTCCTTGATAATGTCAAAAATCTGGTCAACCAGAATGGGCGCCAAGCCCATGGAAGGCTCATCCAGCATCATCAGCTTGGGATGGCTCATCAAAGCCCGGGACATCGCCAGCATCTGCTGCTCGCCGCCGGAAAGCGTACCCGCGATCTGCTTACGCCGCTCCTTCAGCCGGGGGAAGTAGTTGAAAACCATTTCCAGATCCTTCTGGGAGACCTCTTTATTGATGTAAGCGCCCATTTCCAGATTTTCCTGCACCGTCATCTGCAGGAAAATACGCCGTCCCTCCGGAACATGGGCCAGGCCTGTCCGCAAAAGCTGAAAGGCCTCCGTGTGGGCAATATCCTGGCCGCAGAAGGTGATGGAGCCGCTGCGGGGGTGCATCAGACCGGAGACAGTCTTAAGGATGGTGCTCTTGCCAGCGCCGTTGGCGCCGATCAGAGCCACGATCTCTCCCTCGCCCACCTCAAAGGTCACACCCTTGATGGCGTGGATGGCGCCGTAGTAAACGTGCATGTCTTCAATTTTCAGCATCATGCGTCACCTTCCTCTCTGCCCAGGTAGGCTTCGATCACCGCGGGATTGGCCCGCACCTCATCCGGGGTGCCCTTGGCAATGATCCGTCCGTAATTCACCACAGCAATGGCCTCGCAGACGTTCATAACCAGGTTCATATCGTGCTCGATCAAGAAAATCGCGATGTGGAAGGTGTCCCGGATCCGTCGGATCTGGTGCATCAGCTCTGTCGTCTCGCTGGGATTCATGCCGGCGGCAGGCTCATCCAACAGGATGATGGACGGATTGGTTGCCAGTGCCCGGACAATCTCCAGCCGGCGCTGGACACCGTAGGGCAGGCTGCCCGCCTTCTGATCCGCCACGTCCGCCAGGCCCATAAAGTCCAGCAGCTCCATGGCCTTTTCATTGGCCTTTTTCTCCGCCGAGTAGTAGCCGGGCAGATGCAGCAACGACGAAATGAACGCACACTTGATGCCATTGTGCATGCCGACCTTCACGTTGTCCAGCGCCGTCATATCGGAAAACAGGCGGATATTCTGGAAGGTACGGGCGATGCCCAGCTTGTTGACCTTATAGGTGGGCATGCCCTTGATGTCAATGCCGTTGATCAGCACACTGCCCCGGGTGGGCTGATACACGCCGGTGAGCAGATTGAAGATCGTGGTCTTACCGGCACCGTTGGGGCCGATCAAGCCGGAAATCTCGGTGGGGCCGATGGTAATGTTAAAGCCGTCCACAGCAGTTAAACCGCCGAAATCAATGCCCAGATTCCGCACGTCCAGTACGGGCTGCTTGTCTTTGTCCTGTTCCCGCAGCAGGGTATAGGTGGGAACCTTCAGAATTTTTTTGCTGTACTCATTCATTCGTGCCCACCTCCTTCTTCTTTTTAAAGATACCCGAAAGCTTTTCTGTCACAACGGACATATGCTCCTTCACCTTGGGCGACCAGGTAAACAGCATGACCAGAATCAGCACGATGGCATACAAAATCATCCGGTAATCCTGCAAGCCGCGCATCGCCTCCGGCAGCACATAGAGAACAGTAGCGGAAATCACGCTGCCCAGAATATTGCCCATGCCGCCCAGCACCACGAAGACCAGAATGTCGATGGAGGTGGTGAAACCGAACTTGGAGGGGGCAACAGCAGAGTAGTTCAGGCCGTACAGGGCGCCGGCCATGCCCGCCAGGAAGGCGGAAACAACGAAGGCTTTCATGCGGAAAGCTGTGATGTTGATACCCACAGACTCCGCCGCGATGCGGTTGTCACGGACTGCTTTGATGGCGCGGCCTTCCTTGGAATTGATTAGGTTCAGAACAACAAACAGGGTAAACAGCACCAGCAGGAAGCCCATAAAGAAGGTGGACAGCTTCTGAATGCCCGTTGCGCCCAGAGGGCCGCTGAGAATGACCTGGCCGCCGTTTTCCAGACGCAGGCCTGCCTGGCTCAGAGCCACATGCAGTCCCAGTTCATCCCGGCCGATATACAGGTTGCCGATGATATTCTTCAGAATTTCGCCAAAGGCCAGGGTCACGATGGCAAGATAGTCGCCCCGGAGCCGCAGGACAGGAATGCCGACGATAACGCCAGCGATACCGGCAATGACGCCGCCCACCAGCAGGGCCGCCAGCAGCCGGGCAAAGTCGCTGTTCACGCTGCCCTGGAGGCAGGCAGCGGTAACGATACCCGTGAAAGCGCCCACGCCCATGAAGCCCGCATGGCCCAGGCTCAACTCACCGCTGATGCCCACAACCAGGTTCAAAGAAACCGCCAGAACGATATATACGGTAATGGGAACCAGATAGCCGTTGACGCTGCGCGACAGCATTCCCTGGTTGGACAGATACTGCATGACAAGATAGGCAAGGATTACAATGCCGTAAGTCGCCATATTGGTGCCGTGATTCTTCACATATGTTTTCAGCTTCATAACGTCACCTTACACTTTCTCCTGCACAACCTTGCCCATAAGGCCGGCAGGTCTGACCAGAAGCACCAGAATCAGCACCAGGAACACGATGGCGTCACTGAACTGGGTAGACAAATAGGCCTTGGTCATGGTCTCGATGATGCCCAGCAGGATGCCGCCCAGCATAGCGCCGGGAATGGAGCCGATGCCGCCGAAAACCGCAGCGGTGAAGGCCCGGATACCGGGCATGGAACCGGTGGTGGGCTGCAGGGTGGGCACGGTAGAACACAGCAGCACGCCCGCGATGGCAGCCAGCGCAGAGCCGATGGCAAAGGTCATGGAAATGGTCTGGTTCACATTGATGCCCATCAGCTGCGCCGCATCCCGGTCCTCGGAGACAGCCCGCATGGCTTTGCCCATACGGGTCTTTCCGGTGAACAGGGTCAGGCCAACCATAATCAGAACGGAGGCCAGAATGGTGACGATGACTTCACCGGTGACCGTCAGCTGGCCATGGAACAGCTTGATGGGAGCAAAGGTCACAATGCTGGTGAAGGTCTTGGGCGCGCTGCCCCACAACAGCAGCGCCGCATTCTGCAGGAAGTAGCTGACGCCAATAGCAGTAATCAGAACCGCCAGGCTGGGCGCCCCCCGCAGAGGCTTGTAAGCCAGGCCCTCGATAATGATGCCAAGGATGGTACAGACCACCATGGCCGCAAGAACGCCTACCATGGCAGGCAGGCCTAAGTAATTGGTTACACAGAAGGACACATAAGCGCCCACCATGATGACGTCACCATGGGCAAAGTTCAGCATTTTGGCAATGCCGTACACCATGGTATAGCCCAGGGCGATGATGGCATACACAGAGCCGATGCTGATTCCGTTGATGAAATATTGAAGAAATCCCACGTTTCTCCCTCTCTTTCCCGACAGTTTATGACAGTACCCAGAGTCAAGATACTCTCATGGACTGTCGCATTTTCCGTTCCCAAACTACATGGATAGCTGGACAGGGGTTTGCCCCGTCCAGCTTCCATGAAATTTACTTGATGATACCGTGTTTCGTCAGATTATTCAACGCCAACGTAAACGCCGTTCTCGATCTTAACTGCCATGGGCAGCTTGGAGACCGCACCATCAGCGCCCCAGGTCATGCCGGAACCGGTCAGACCGTCAAAGCTCATGGTGGTGAACTGGGCAATCAGCGCCTCGCAGATTTCCTCAGCGCTCATGTCAGCGGTAACGCCGGCATTGGTGCAGGCCTGGGCAATGGCGTAGCCAACGTCGTAGGCATCGGCAGCGAACTGGTTGGGGGCAATGCCGTACTTGTCAGTGTAGTTCTTGACGAAAGCCTGAACCTTCTCATCAGAGGAGCTGGCATCGAAGGGGGTCAGCAGCATAACGCCCTCCGCCAGGGCGGCGTCAAAGCCTTCGGTAGACAGAATGCCGTCCAGGCCGTCGCAGCCGAAGAAGGCGGGAGTATAGCCGATCTTGTCAGCGCAGGCCAGCACCTGAGCAGCCTCAGCGGCGTAGATGGGCAGGAAAATTAGGTCAGCACCAGCAGCCTGGCACTTGGTCACCTGGGTGGACAGGTCTGCCTTGTTGTCAGCGGAGAAGGCTTCCTCCGCCACGACTTCCAGGCCCACAGTCTCAGCCCGCTCCATGAACTTGGTGTAGATGCCCAGGGAGTAGGGGTTGGAGTTGTCGTAGATCACGCCAACCTTGGTGGCCAGGTTGTGAGAGGAAATGAAGTCAGCGGAACCAATGCCCTGGTTGGGGTCGGTGAAGCAGATCTGGAAGACGTTGTCACCGGCGGTGATAACCGCGGCATCGGATGCGGAGGGAGTCAGCATGAACACGCCGTCAGCAGCGCATTCCGCAGCGGTGGCGGCAGCGGAGCCGGAGGTGGTGGGGCCGGCCATGATCTGCATGCCCCAGTCCATCAGGGTGTTGTAAGCGTTGACAGCCATTTCGCCGTCAGCCTCGTCGTCCTCAGCACGGGTCTCGAACTGCAGGCCGCCCTGGGTGTTGATCTCAGCAAAGGCCAGCTCCAGGCCGTTCTTAACGGCAACGCCGTAAACCGCATAGTCGTTGGTCAGGGGGCCGGAGGTGCCGATCTTAATGGTGCCAGCAGCGGCGGAACCATTATCGGCAACGGCGGCAGCCTTGGTCTCTTCGGTCTTGGAAGCGCCGCAGCCAGCCATCATGCCAACAACCAGCAAAGCGGCCATCAGCAGTGCAAGGAACTTTTTCATTTTGAATTTCTCCTTTTCTCGCAATTATTATAAAAAAGCGGCAACAGAAAACGCAGCCGCTTCTTCATACAATCAGAATCCCCGGCTTCGATTTACCCCGTAATTCGTAGGGGCAAAACGCAAATGGACACTACCGCTACATTGGCAGTGTCCAAAAGGGAACAAACGCAGGTACAGGAACATGCCGCTGCGCCAGAGCAGCGGGACGCGGTATTGAAGCATGCAAACCGGGCATCCATATCCATGTACCTCCTTCAAGAATCTGGGTGTATTGTATCTCAGAGAAGGACATTTGTCAACGAGGAAAACACCACAGAAACTATGGTGTTTTCCTTCATTTTTTGTCCACTATGCACAAAGGCCCTATTCCCCATCCAGCACCGCCTTGCAGGCGGCCAGAACCTTGCTCAAAATGGGGACACAGGCGTGACTGCCGTAGCCGCCGTTTTCCACCACCACGATGAAGGCCAGGGGGTATTCTTCATTTTCCACGAACCCGGCAAACATGGCGTTGGACTTTTCCGATCCGCCCAGCTGGCTGGTTCCGGATTTGGCGCAGACAGACAGTCCCGGGAAATTCCAGTCGCCGTAAACGGACTGGACGTTGTTGCGCATGTACTGGCGTACCGTGTCCGCGGTTTCTTGCGACATGATCCGTTCCGTCCGGTGGGTTTTGGCCCGGTAAGTTATCTCACCGCCGCTGGTCACTTGCGCCATCAAATACGGCTCCGCTCCTACACCCCCTCCGGCAATGGCACCCATGAAGGTCATATACCGGGCAGGATTGATGAGGTCGCTGTGCTGGCCGATGCAGCTCCAGGCAAAGGACACCGGAGCCGTCTCCGAGATATCGTAATTGCCCTTTGCCGTGGTGACGCCGTCAACGGTTAGGGGCTTGGTCACGCCAAACTTGTCCACATAGCGCACCATATTCTGCTTGCCAACCAATTCCGCGATCTGGGCAAAGGCGCAGTTACAGGAATTGGCCAGGGCCTGCTTCAAGTTCTGGGTTCCGTGGGCCTTTTCACAGGTGACAGCCTCCGTTCCGTATTCCCGCTTGCCGTTGCAGGTAAAGGTTCGCTCCGTAATATCCGGCACGCTTTCCAGCGCCGCCGAAACGGTGACAATCTTGAATATGGAGCCGGGAACATAGGCCGATTGCAGGAAACGGTTTACATACACCCCGTCATAGGCTCCCGTGGTATCGCCGCTGATATCCGGCACATTGTCCGGGTCAAAGGTTGGAGCGGTCACGGCGCAGAGAATCTCGCCGGTTTGATAGTTGTAGACCGCCACCACACCCTTCTGGTTTCCCAGGGCCTCCAGCGCGGTATTCTGCACCTTCGCCGATAGGGTCAAAGTGGCCTCGCCCCCCTCGCCGGAGGCATCGTAAACGCCGTTAAACAGGTCAAAGCCCACCATTTCCCCAGCGTAGCCGGTTACCGCGCCAGCCTTGATAAATCCGTCCCGGTCACCCAGCCAATGGAGGGTAGATTTGCGGGTGGTAGCGTCCGTGGAATACACCCGGCTCTGCCCCATATCCAGCAGGCGGTTTCCGGAACGATCCAAAATGGAGCCGCAGCCTAAGTTGGTGCTGTTGTAGACATGGGGCGACCCCGAAAAGGATACCCAGTCGTCCGCCTGGGTCACATATTCCCAGAGGAAAACCAGCATTCCTCCCAGCAGGATCATCAGAAACAGGCACATGAGCCAGGTTCGCTTGGTTACTCGGTTCATCGGCTCACTCTCCTTTCATTTTCAGCCGGACGGCAAAGCTGGCGTTCTGACGGGTATCCGCCGCCTTGACAAAGGCCAGCAGGCCCCAGGCGCCGATCATGCTGGTGCCGCCGTTGCTGACGAAGGGGAAAGTCACGCCGGTAAAGGGCAGGATATCCACTGTGCCAAGACAGTTCAAAATGGTTTGAATCACCAGCACACTGGCCGCCGTACAGGCGCCGATGGTATAAAAGCTGCTCCGGGCCACCCGGGCGGTGCGAATGGGAAAGGCCCCCAGCGCCACGATGCACAGCACCGTCATCACCGCCACCAGCAGGCCCCACTCCTCCGAAATGGTGCCGAACACAATATCGGAATCCGCCGCGAACACATATTGCAGCAATCCCCCCTCCGGGCCAAGACCCAGCAGGCCGCCGGAGGCAATGCACATCAGCGCCCGGGTCTGCTGGTAGCCCCCTGCCAGGGGATCCTCCCAGACATGCCCCCAGGTGGCGAAGCGCTGGAGGGCATGGGGAGCGATTTTCAAGGCGATGACCCCGGCAAAGCCCAGGGCCGTAATGGCCAGCGCCACCGTGCCCATGCTGCCGGAGCGAAGATACGCAATTACCAGGAAGGCACAGAAGAAAATCAGCGCCGTGCCGAAATCGTTCATCAGCGCCAGCAAGCCGCAGATCAGCACGGAATAGGCAATGAACAAAATCAGATTTCGTTTGGTCATGATCCGATCCATGGTGGACGCACCCGCGAATACGAAGCAGACCTTGCTCAGCTCCGAGGGCTGCAGGGACATGCCACCGATTATCAGCCAGTTTTTCGCGCCGTAATACTCCGTACCGAACAGCAGCGTGATCACCAGGAAACCCACGCCCGCTACCACAGCCAGATAGCGCACCACTTTTGCCCGCTCCAGATCCCGCAGCGCCCAGCCGATGGACAGGAACAGCATCACCCCAAAAATCATGGCGCACAGCTGTTTCACTGTCTCTCCCGGCTTCACCGTGGCGATGGCCGCCATGCCCATGGTGCATAAGAAAAAGGCGATGGTCTCCACCTCGAAGGATTTCCGACGGATGAGGCAGTAAAAGATGTACAATATCCACTGGCACAGGACGATGCCGCCGAAGCCCTGCAAAATGCTGACAAAGTCCGCCTGCTCCCCTTTTAAGAGAAAACCCAGCAGCATCAAGCACTGCAAAATGGTCAACAGCATCAGATTCGTCACCGTATCCCAGCCGCTGGCGGCCTTGGTGCGAAGCTCCGCCTGCCGCTCCTCCTGGCGCTGGGTGATGGGCTGGAGCTGCATTTCCACACCGCCAATGGAAATCCGATCCTTTGGCGTCAAGGCACAGATCTGCACCCGGCGGTTATTGACGTAGGTACCGCCCTTGGAGCCGGCATCGGTAATTGTCCAGCTGCCGTCATCGTAGCGGGTCAGCACTGCGTGATTTCGGGAAACTGTGGGAAAGTCAATGGTCACATCACTGCTCTTGCTCCGGCCAATCACGTTTTCCCAATGGGTAATGGGCACCTGCTCGCCGCTGGACAGGTTCAGCCAGGCCCAGATTTCCGGCTCCCGCCGGAAGGTCAGCAGGGGCAGAACGCAGCGCAGCAGCAGCACCGCCGTCAAAATGGGCACCGCCCATCGCAAAAATCCCACATATTCCCCGGCCAGAACGGCCCGGTCTACCGAAAGGGTGCTCAAGAATTCCTCCATAGCCTTTCCCTCCTTTCTTGTCTTTTGGTTATGTTTGCTAAGGGAATGCAGAAAAGCTCTGCTTAGGTAAATTGTAGTTTGTCGCACCAGCCAAAGCCTCCCCTTTTAGGGGAGGTGGGCCGCCGTAAGGCGGCTCGGAA
>CAYYGF010000066.1:0-10119 GCA_964471315.1 uncultured Oscillospiraceae bacterium
CCCTGGAGCAGTCCACGATCTGCCGCAAGCCCCGTTTTACACCCTCATAGAGCGTATCCTGAAAGAACAGGTCCTGGCAGGTGTAGCCCGTTAGGGCCATTTCGGGAAAGACCAAAAGGTCGGCGTTCTGGGCATCCGCTTTTTCCAGAAAGGCGCAGATATCCGCGGCGTTTTTCGCCGTGTCCCCCACCCGCACAGCCGGGACGGCACAGGCGATTCGGATAAAATCCAGCATGGGAATCCCTCCAAAATCCAATTTGGGTACATCATACCACATTCTTCCCCATTTGCCAAGAGAATATGAAACGGACGGCGAAATTTCGCCGTCCGTTCTTTGTATCAGATGCCAGCCAATTTCTTCAGCTTTTCCGCCAGGTCGGTTTCTTCCCAGGGGCGGCCCTCCACGCCGAAGTGGCCCCGGGCCGCAGTATCTGCATAAATGGGACGGCGCAGATTCAGTTTTTTGATGATGCCGCCGGGAGTCATATCACAGGTTTTCCGCAGCAGCCAGGTCATTTTCTCATCGGAAATTTTCCCGGTGCCAAAGCTGTCCACCCGGAGAGAAACCGGCTCTGCCACACCGATGGCATAGGCAAGCTGCACCTGAACCTGGGTAGCCAGCCCCGCCGCCACCAGGTTTTTGGCCATATACCGGGCCATATAGGCCGCGCTGCGGTCCACCTTGGTGGGATCCTTGCCGGAGAAGGCCCCGCCGCCGTGGGAGAAATAGCCGCCATAGGTGTCCACAATGATCTTCCGGCCCGTCAGACCCGTGTCGCCGTTGGGGCCGCCGATGACGAAATTTCCCGTGGGATTGATGTGGATATGGGACACATCCGCAATATTGAAGCCGTATTGCAGCAACACCGGGGCGATAACCCCCTGGCGGATGTAGCGGCGAAGTTCTTCGATCTCAAAATCCGCGCTGTGCATGATGGATACCACCACCGTGTCAATGCCCACCACCCGGCCGTTTTCGTCGAACTCCACGGTGACCTGGGTCTTGCCGTCGGGCCGCAGCAGGTCAGTGGAATGGACGCACTCCGTCAAACGGCTGCACAAGGCCCGGCTCAAAGCGGCGGGCAGGGGCATCAGCTCCGGGGTCTGGGTGCAGGCGCCGCCGAACATCATGCCCTGGTCTCCGGCGCCGCCGACTTCATCATTGGTACCCAGGGCAATGTCGGCGGACTGGGTGTGGATATGGCACTGGATGTCCACGCTGTCGGCTTCAAAACCGTCGCCGGGATAGACATAACCGATCCTGCGGATGGCTTCCCGGGCCACGGCGGCGTAGTCCACATTGGCCTTGGTGGTGATCTCGCCGCAGATGACGCACAGGTTCGTTGTCACCATGGTCTCGCAGGCCACCCGGGAGCCCGGATCCTGGGCAAGGCAGGCATCCAGAATGGCGTCGGAAATGGAGTCCGCCACCTTGTCGGGATGGCCGTTGGTAACACATTCAGAGGTAAAGAGTCTTTTTTCCATGTTCATTTCCTTTCTCTACGCTAGACATAAAAAAACGCACACCGAAGACCCGATGCGCGTAAGTATCGAATCCTCATCTTTCGTTTTGCCGCCGGATTTGGCACCTTTTCCTTTCGGACAGGTTGCCGGGTTTCATCGGGCCGTTCCCTCCACCGCTCTTGATAAGGCTGTATGCAATTTTCAGTAATATTATAGCCTGGTTTTTTCAAATGTCAACCATTTTTGGGGCGTACTCGCTTATAATGTTTACAATTCCGGTATAGACTTTTTTTCATATTGCTGGTAAAATGATACCATTAAATGAATTGGGAGCTGCATATCATGAAAGACCTTCGCAGAAAATTCGAGCTTTACTGCTACAAAAACCGGAACAAGGGTATCCCCAACCTAATGCTGTATATTGTTCTGGGCACCGCCGTGGTTTATCTGATGAGCCAAATGGCTGGAAACTATCTGCTGTATAACCTTCTGTATTTTGATCGGACGCTAATTCTCCAAGGGCAGATTTGGCGACTGATTACCTATCCTCTGACCTATGACGCAGGGAATCTGCTGCTGACGGCCATTTCCCTGTTCTGCTACTACTCCTTGGGACGTGCCATGGAAAATCTCTGGGGCACGCTGAAATTCAATCTGTTCTATCTCACCGGCGTGGTCATGATGGACGTATACTGCTTGATTTTTGGCGGCCATGCCAGCGTGGCTTACCTCAATCTGAGCCTGTTCCTCAGCTATGCAACATTGTATCCGGATGCCCATTTTCTGCTGTTTTTCATCATCCCCATCAAGGCGTGGATTTTCGCTTTGATTGACCTGGTAATCGTTCTGATCGATTTGATCACCTATCCCTTCCCCTATAACCTGTTCTCCGTGATTTCCCTGGCCAACTATTTCCTGTTCTTCGGCAGGGATGTGCTGAACGTCATCCCTATGTCCTGGCGGGCCAACGCCCGGCGGCTGTTCCGCCAAAAGCCCGCTCAGAGGAAGGCCAAGGTCATTCCCTTCGATGCCAGGTCTTCTGAGACATCCAAGGCTGCCCCCAAGGCCTCCTATACCCACCGGTGTACTGTCTGCGGCCGGACGGATGTCTCCAATCCGGAACTGGAATTCCGGTACTGCTCCAAATGCAAGGGCTATTACTGCTACTGCCAGGATCACATCAACAATCACAGCCACATCCAGTAGTCCCCTCTCCTAGTGTTTTTGCGTTTTCTGAAAGGATGTAAAAACTCCAGTATACACCCATTGGGGAATGATGTCTTTTCGTCATTTTAACATATAGTTATAAAAATGAAGGAATGCGATTACTCCGACGACCTCCAGTTTATAGGGACGATGGAAGTTGAGCGGAAACAAATATTCCCCATTACATAGCCGATTGGATTTCTTATGAGAACCAGTCGGCTATTCACTTTGCAGAAAAGCAGGATTGGGTTTGCCAATCCTGCTTTGTCATACGATTATCTGATAAAACCATTTGGTTTTATCAGATAGACACTGCCTAACATACATACTTACAGGGAGGATGCAAATATGCTTGATTTTTTCGCCTCAATGAAAAAGTTTGTGTGATACAGGGTTCCTAACATATCCCCGTCTACTGGCATCAATCAGCTTGAGGAAGAAATACTCGTCATTAGGAAACCCAGAAACTTGGCGGTGCAGGGTTTTGATTTTGTTGTTAATACCCTCCATCCTGCCGGATGAGATTGGCAGCGAGGCTTGCATTTCCGGAAGCCGCCTTTTGCAAACAGCTTCTTGAAAGAGAATGGCTCCCTGTTTTCCCGAAAGGAAACGCAGTTCGCCACGGTAGCCGCAAGGGCGGGTATCCACATCAAAATGAAATATAGCCACTGCGCCCCACCCCGGCAGATCCTGGTTTCCACCACCGCCGAAAGCAAAATCACAATGACAAAAAATGTGAGGAGGGCCTTTTTCCCAATTCTTCTGTTATGCAATGTCTGTTCCACTTTTCCATTCCTCCTAATCTCCGCAAACCAATCCATAGTTCGTTTTTTCATTGGATGCTCTAATACATAGTATAGCTACCTATCGATAGGTAGTCAATATATTTTTTCCGTTTCCGCAAAAAAATTGCCTCCGTGCATCTGCCCTGCTCCCTCCCGCAAGCTGAGGCGCATTTTCATTGACAAATTTCCCCGGGAGGGTTACAATAGATATCATATTTCAACAATAACATGAGGTGATTTCCTATGGATAACCTGCACACCGAAACCCTGTGCATTCAGGCCGGCTACACTCCCGGCAACGGCGAGCCCCGCCAGCTTCCCATTATTCAGAGCACGACCTTCAAGTATGCCACGTCTGAGGACATGGGCAAGCTCTTTGATCTGGAAGCCGACGGCTATTTCTATTCCCGGCTGGCAAACCCCACCTGCGACGCGGTGGCGGCCAAGATCTGCGCCCTGGAGGGCGGCTCCGCCGCTATGCTCACCAGCTCCGGTCAAGCAGCCAACTTCATGGCGGTGTTCAACATCGCCGGCTGCGGCGACCACATTGTAGCCAGCTCTGCCATCTACGGCGGCAGCTTCAACCTGTTCTCCGTGACCATGAAGAAAATGGGCCTGGAAACCACCTTCATTGACCCCGACTGCACGGAAGAGGAGCTGAATGCCGCCTTCCGGCCCAACACCAAGGCCGTGTTCGGCGAGACCATCGCCAACCCTGCCCTAACGGTGCTGGACATTGAGAAATTCGCCCGGGCCGCCCACGCCCATGGGGTTCCCCTAATCGTGGACAACACCTTCGCCACCCCCGTCAACTGCCGTCCCTTTGAATGGGGCGCGGACATCGTGACCCACTCCACCACCAAGTACATGGACGGCCACGCCTCCGCCGTGGGCGGCTGCATCGTGGACAGCGGCAAGTTCGACTGGACCGCCCATGCCGCGAAGTTCCCGGGCCTCACCACCCCCGACGACAGCTACCACGGCGTGACCTACACCGAGCGCTTTGGCATCGGCGGCGCCTTCATCACCAAGTGCACCGCCCAGCTCATGCGGGACTTTGGCTGCGTCCAGTCCCCCCAGGTAGCCTACATTCTGAATCTAGGCCTGGAAAGCCTGCCCTTCCGGATGAAGCAGCACTGCGCCAACGCCCAGGCCATTGCCGAGTACCTGCAGGGCCACGAAAAGGTCAAGTGGGTCAAATACTGCGGTCTGGAAGGCGACAAGTATTATGACCTGGCGAAAAAGTACATGCCCCACGGCTCCTGCGGCGTCATCTCCTTCGGCCTCCACGGCGGACGGAAGGCGGCGGAGACCTTTATGAAGCACCTAAAGCTGGGTTCCATTGAGACCCATGTGGCCGACTCCCGCACCTGCTGCCTGCACCCGGCCTCCTCCACCCACCGGCAGATGACCGACGCGGAGCTGGATGCCGCCGGGGTGGGCGCCGACCTAATCCGTCTGAGCTGCGGCCTGGAAAACGCCCAGGACTTGATCGCGGATATTGCCCAGGCGCTGGACAACGTATAACCAGGAGGACGCAGCGTGCCCATTCAAATACCCAATGACCTGCCCGCCGCCGGAGTCCTGCAAAATGAGAATATCTTCGTCATGAAGCAGGCTCGGGCCCAAACCCAGCACATCCGTCCCCTGGAGATCGTGCTTCTGAATCTGATGCCCACCAAAATCGTCACCGAAACCCAGCTCAGCCGCCTGCTGGGCAACACCCCCTTGCAGGTGCACCTGGAACTGATGATGATCTCCTCCCACAAGTCCAAAAATACCCCCCAAGAGCATCTGCTGACCTTCTACAAGACCTTCGACGAGCTGAAGGATCGGAAATTTGACGGCATGGTCATCACCGGGGCTCCCGTCGAACAGATGCACTTTGAGGACGTGGACTACTGGCCGGAGCTGTGCCGGATCATGGAGTGGAGCAAAACCCATGTACACTCCACCTTCCACATCTGCTGGGCTGCCCAGGCGGGATTGTATTATCACTACGGCATCCAGAAGCACCCACTGCCGGAAAAGCTGTTCGGGGTATACCCCCACCATACCGACTACAAGCGGGCCATCCTCCTTCGGGGCTTTGACGATGAATTCTGGATCCCCCACTCCCGCCACACCACCGTTTACCGGGAGGACATTGAGAAGGTGCCGGGGCTGAAAATCCTGGCCTCCTCCCCGGAGGCGGGGATCTACGCCGTCATGAACAAGGAGGGCCGCCAGATCTTCGTCACCGGCCACTCCGAATATGACGCGGACACCCTGGAAAAGGAATACCTCCGGGACAAAAACCAGGGGCTTCCCATCCATGTTCCCGCGAACTATTACCCAGGTGACGATGATACCCAGCCCCCCATCGTCCGCTGGCGGAGCCACGCCAACCTGCTCTACAGCAACTGGCTGAATTATTTCGTCTACCAGACCACCCCCTACGACATCATGGCCGTGGGCCGGGAATCCACACCCCGGTAAAAAACAGCTCTCCGCCGTTCCTGCCAAAACGGAACGGCGGAGATTGCGTAAGAAAAGTCAATTTCAAATAGTGCGAGGTAATGCTATGATCACAACCGTAGTCTTTGACCTGGACGGCACACTGCTGCCCATGGACCAGGAGGTATTCGTCAAAAACTATTTGAGCCGCATGGTCAGAAAAATGGCCCCCCGGGGCTACGACCCGGACACTCTGGTCAAGGCCGTCTGGGCCGGTACCGGAGCCATGGTGCAAAATGATGGCAGCGCTTTAAACGAGACGGTTTTCTGGAACGTATTCAGCAAGTTCTTTGGCAGGGACACCCGGGTGGATGCGCCGCTGTTTGAGGAATTCTACCGTGTGGAATTCCAGGAGGTGCGCAACGATTGTGGCTTTAATCCCCGGGCCGGGGAAACCATCCGGGAAATCAAGGAAATGGGACTTTCTGTGGTGCTGGCCACCAATCCCCTGTTCCCCGCCATCGCCACCTACAGCCGGGCAGCCTGGGCCGGTCTGAACCCGGAGGATTTTGACCTGATCACCACCTACGAAAATTCCCGCTACTGCAAGCCCAATCCCGACTACTACCGGGAAATTCTGGGCAAACTGAATTGCACCGGGGAGCAGTGTCTCATGGTGGGAAACGACGTTACCGAGGACATGGTTGCAAGGGATTTGGGCTGCCAGGTGTTCCTGCTGACGGATTGCTTGATCAACAAGGAAACAAAGGACATTTCCCAGTACCCCCACGGCAGCTTCCCGGAATTGATGGATTACATTCGGAGCCGATAACATGATCTGGATTCTTTTCCTATGCCTTATCCTGGCCGCGCTGCTATTCGGTGGGTATTACGCCTACCGCATCGCCTTCTACTCCCCCAAGGAGGGCCGGGACAAAATTCCTGTCCACAGCGGCAAGCAGTACGACCCCTACCGGGAGGAAATGGATCGGATTTACCGCCAGCTGCTGGATCGCCCCTGTGAAACCGTCACCATCCAGTCCCAGGATGGGCTGACCCTGTCCGGGCGGTACTACCAAGTCGCTGACGGTGCGCCATTGGATATCGGCTTTCACGGCTATCGCAGCGCCTGTCTGACGGATTTTTCCGGTGGGGCGGAGCTGAGCCTCCAACTGGGGCATAACCTGCTGCTGGTGGATCAGCGCGCCCACGGAAAAAGCCAGGGCCGTACCATCACCTTCGGCATCCAGGAACGCTGGGATGTGCTGAATTGGGTGCACTACGCGGTGGAGCGCTTCGGAGAAAACACAAACATTCTGCTCTACGGCGTCTCCATGGGCGCGGCCACGGTGCTGATGGCCTCAGAGCTGGAGCTGCCGGAGAATGTGAAAGGCATCATCGCTGACTGTCCCTACTCCTCCCCCAGCAAGATCATCCGCAAGGTAGCCAGGGGGATGCGGATTCCCGACTGGCTCGCCTGGCTGTTCGCCACAGTGGGGGCCAAGGTCTACGGCGGCTTTGACCTCACCGAAACCGACGCCGTCCAGGCTGTAAAAAACGCCAAAATTCCCATCCTGCTGATTCACGGAGAATCGGATGGATTTGTCCCCTGCGATATGAGTGCCGAAATTCAAGCCGCCAACCCGGAACTGGTACAGCGCTGCACCTTCCCCGGGGCGGATCACGGGCTGAGCTATCTGGCGGATACCCCCCGATACCGGAAGATCGTAACGGAATTTATTGCGCGTGTGATATAACAAAAGATGCCCCCGCCGGTTAGCGGGGTGTTCGTAAGACAGTTAAATTCAACAATCTGAAAACCATTGGTTTTCGAGGGGCGGCGTGGCTTCGTTCACGCCGTTTCTTCTTTCAGAAGTTCGTCCAGAGGGATAAACCCGATGCCGTCATACTGGATGTGGATATGCTGGGTGCGCTTGCCGTTGATTTTGACCGGGGCATCCACATAGATTGCTTTCACCAGTTCTCTCAGGGCATAGGGGTCGAGCTCCTCAATGCCCACATACTTGTGCGCTTTCTGGATGAACTTCTCAATATTTTCATTCTGTCGCTGCTGTACTTCCAAATCCTTCCGGAGCGTGATGACTTCCGCTTCCAGCTGCTTCTGCTCGGCTTCATAGGTCTGGCTCATCATGTCAAAGCGTTCATCACTCAGCTTGCCCTTGGCGTTATCCTCGTAAATCTTAATGAACAGCCGTTTCAGTTCGGAAATCCGCTTTTCGTTGCGCTCCAACTGCTTCCGGGCGATTTTCATTTTCTCAGAGGATTCTACCCGCAGGTGCTGCTCCATGACGGAGATAAAGTGCTGCTGATGCCGCAGAATATAGCCGGTGACCAGCTGAATGTGCCGCAGAACCAGATGGTTCAACACCTTTTCCCGGATGAAGTGGGCACCGCACTTTTCTTTGTGCTTCCAGTGCTGAGAACACTCGAAGAAGGCGCCTTCCGGCTTGTAATTGTTGGTTGCGCCGTAGTAGAGTTTTTCCCCGCAGTCAGAACAGAATACCAAGCCGGAGAACATACTGGTTCTGCCGGATTTGGTTTTGCGATGGCGCTGCTCCCGAATCTGCTGGACCTTCTCGAACACTTCTTCTGAAACAATGGCTTCGTGGGTATCATAGAAAATAGCCATGTCCTCTTCAGAATTGTGCCGCTTCTTTTTGTCCCAGATGGAATTGGTGTAGGTCTTAAAATTAACCGTACACCCGGTGTATTCCCTATGCTCCAAAATATGAACCACGGTGCTGCTGTGCCATCCGTATGGATCTTCGGGTACAGCGTTGGTTGGATTAATGCCATGACTTTTCTGGTATACAGTGGGAGTTGGCACCTTTTCCGCTTTCAGCTGATTGGCAATCTGCGATGGACCTCGACCTTCCATGCACAGTTCAAAGATGTGCTTCACAACCTTGGCGGCTTCCGGGTCAATGATCCAGTGCTTCGGATTCTCCGGGTCCTTCACATAGCCATAGGGAACATTGGTGGTCAGAGGAACACCCCGTTCCCCCTTTGCCTTGTTGACGGCACGGATTTTCCGGCTGGTGTCACGGGCGTAAAACTCGTTGAACCAGTTCTTGATTCCGGCGAAGTCATTGTTGACGCTGTTGGGATCAGCGGAATCGAAATCGTCATTGATGGCAATGAAGCGAACGCCGTTCTGGGGGAAGGTGAAGTTGGTGTACAGTCCGGTCAGTGCGGAGTTTCTGCCCAGTCTGGAAAGGTCTTTGCAGAGGATAATCCCCACCTTGCCGGATTCCACCTGTTCCAGCATACTCTGAAAGCCGGGGCGGTCATAATTCGTGCCGCTGAAACCGTCATCCACGAAGAATACCGGATTCGGGAAATGATGCTCTTTGGCATACTGCAAAAGAATGGACTTCTGATTTTCGATGGACAGGGATTCGCCCATCCGCTCGTCCTCCTGGGACAGTCTGCAATAAAGAGCGGTGATTTTTTCGGTTGCTCCTAACATTTCTGTTTCCTCCTTCGATGGAGCAACTGTCAGTACAGGATTGGTTGGCTCTATTGTATCAAAATTCGTGGTGTTTGTCATTGGGAATCCTCCACTTTTTCTGTAAACTTTTTGGCGGTGATGCGTTCCAGCTTACGGATTAGGCTTTCCGTTCCCTCAAAGCTGCCGGTGACGGTGTAAACTGTCCCGGAGATTTCTTCCGTGATGGTCAGCTGGGGAATCCAGTATGCAGAGAGATTCCGTACATGAATGTGTCCATCTTCTCCAATCCAGCGGGTGCATTCCTTCTGCGGTGCGAAATGGTATTCGGGAGTGGCGTTCTCCGCCGTCGGTGAGATTGTAATTTCTGTTTGCTGTTCTTTCATAAATTGCGTCCTTTCTTTTGAATGACAGAATGAAGGGATCAGATTTCCTGTTCCTGCTGATGGTTTCGATTTTGTGCCTGCTCAATATCCTTGCGGACGGAATCAATGTGGGATTTGATTTTCCAAAGCTGCTGGGAATCCTCCCGGATGGATTTGAACTGGGCATAGGTTTCCTCGTGCTCCTGTTCCAATCTGGCATACTCTGCTTCCAACTTGCGATGGTCAAACTTGCCGTCAGGGAATTGAGCGGACAGTTTGCGGCGGGCTTGGTAGAACTGTTTCAGTTCGGCGGCGTGGTCGACCTTGTACGTTTCCTTAGCACGGGTGAATTTGATTTTCTGCAAGCCATCGTACACGGGCTTCATCTCATGGT
>CAYYGF010000067.1:0-10080 GCA_964471315.1 uncultured Oscillospiraceae bacterium
AACCACCTTTTACACCATCAGCGTCTACTTCGGCGCGGCCGGGATCCGCAAAACACGCTACACCCTTCCCGCCGCTCTGTTCGCGGATTTTGTGGGCTTTTTTATGGCGGCAATGACCGTGCGGTGGTTCTATTGACGCAAAATATGCCGGGTAAGCGCGTGCTTTCTTGAAAGCGCGTTCTTACCCGGCATGTTTCTTTCCATCAGCGGGGCCTGTTCCCCGTTGCCTTTCTTCTTTATTCTTCCTTCGGCGGCTCCTGCTTTGCCGCAGGGCTTTTTTTCCGGCGGCGGCGACGGGGACGGGCGGCGTCCTCCGGGTCGGCCTTTTCCACCCGGCGGGCGTAGGCCTCCGCCGCTTCGGAGGTAGCCTCATAGGTCAGCCGGCTGACCCGCACCAAGCCGTCCGGCTGAACCGACAACCGCACCCGGATCAGAAATTTCCCATCCTCCGGGCAGGTTGCTAGATCCATATACCGGTGTCCCGGCTGGGCAAACCACCGGGAGCCCAGCATCCGCCCGCCGCAGACCGGGCAGATGTTCTCCTCCCCAGCCATGGCGCTGAGGGCCGCCCGCTTGTCCGGGTAATCGTAAAAGACCTTTCGGGCAATGCAACCGGGCAGTTCCGCGCCGTGGAATCCGTTTTCATGGCTTTTCAGCGCCTCATCGTATTCCGCCGCGCCCCTTTTCAAATCCAATCGGGCACAGATCAGCGCAGTGTGGTAGGCGTCTCCCAGGGCGTCATGGGCCGGGCGGCTGGCCTCAATGCCGAACAACTCCATAGCCGTCTTCAGTGCCTTTTGGGAATTGGAACCATCGGTCTGGGCATTGAAGATCATCTGGGCATTGTACCACCGCTCCGTAAAGCCGGTATCCATGCCGAACAGCTGCAAATTCTCCCGAAGGATGCCGATATCGTCAAAGCCCCAGGTCAGAAACACAATATTCTCTCCGCACCACTGGATAAACCGCTCCATGGCCTCCGGGAAGGGAACGCCCTCCTCCCGCAGTCGATTCTCCTTGATGCCTGTGAGCTTGCTGACCCGGCGGTTGAGATGGCGGTAGTATTTCGGCCGAATCATGATTTGAAATTCGTCCGCCACCTGCTGCTCCTCCGTCACCCGAACCGCACCGATCTGAATAATCTCGCCCCGAATCTGCACGGGCAGCACCTTTTTGGAGGATGGAGAACCGGGCCAGGGCTGGTTCCATTCCATATCCATAACAATGTAATTCATTGTGAAAACCCCTATTATAGAATCTTACAGGATATCATAACACATCATAGGGGCTTCTGTAAATAAGAAGTTGCCGTTCCTGGTTTATTATTTTCCCAGCATGCCTGCCAGGGGCTGTTTCTTTCGGACATAGATAACCCCCTAAAGTAGACTACGGTTATTTCCATAGTCTGCTTTAGGGGGATCAGATAGACACCGCCTAACGGCCCATCCGGGACTGTGTATCCATTTACAGCAGATCCTGCACCAGAGACAGGGCTGCCTCGTCGGCAACCAGGGTGAAATCGGGATGGAGCTGCAAGATAGAGCCGGGAGCCTGGGGCTTGATGGGGCCGAAGAAGCAATCCTTCACGGCTTGGGCCTTGTTCGCGCCGTTAACCACCAGAAGCACCCGCTTGGCCTTCATGATGGAGCCGATGCCCATGGTGTAGGCGTGGGTGGGCACATCCTCCCGGGTGGCAAAGAACCGGGCGTTGGCGTCGATGGTAGAAGCGGTCAGCGCCACCTTGTTGGTGCCCTTTGCAAAGGCATCCGCAGGCTCGTTGAAGCCGATGTGGCCGTTGGGGCCAAGACCCAGCAGCTGCAGATCCGCGCCGCCGAAAGCGTCGATTACCGCGTCATACCGGGCGCACTCCCCCTCCGCATCGGGGTTCATGCCGTTGGGAATGTTGCAGTTACTTTGGTCAATGTTCACATGGTCGAACAGATTGGTACGCATAAAGTAAGCGTAGCTCTGGTCGTGATCCTTGCTTAGGCCCACATACTCGTCCAGGTTCACAGTTTTAACCTGGGAGAAATCCAGATCGCCGGATTCATATTTGGCAATCAGCTCCTTGTAGGTACCCACAGGGCTGCTGCCGGTGGCCAGGCCCAGAACGCAGTCGGGCTTCAAATAAATCTGTGCGGCAATGATGTTGGCCGCTTTCCGGCTGACATCCTCATAATCCTTCGCGCGAATCAGTCTCATGGTTCGATCCCCTTTCAAATTGGCTGTATTTTTTTCTGCCGTGGTAGTATTGTAGCATCTTTTTGAAAATCTGTACAGTCTTTTCTGAATTTTCAGTTATTTTCGATAAAATCATTGTTTCTTCCGGCGCTTCTTCTATCTGGTATTATTTTTCAATTTATAATTGGCACTATATTTATTACCAGTTTTCGCTATAATGACCTCATTCAAGTAAGGGAGGTAACCCATATGAACAACAAGACAAACATTTCCACCAAGCGTCTGGTGGTTGCGGCGCTGATGGCCGCGCTGACCGTGGTCGGCTCTGCCATCCGCATCACCCTGCCTCTGGACATCGCAGGCACCACGTCCTTCCACCTGGGCAACATTATGTGCGCCCTCAGCGGCATTCTGCTGGGGCCCTGGCTGGGCGGCGCTGCCGCGGGCCTCGGTTCCGCCATTTATGATATGACCAATCCGCTGTACATCCCGGAAGCCTGGATCACGTTCCTGTTCAAAGGCGCTTACGGCCTGGCCGCCGGCTTGGTAGCAAGGAGCGGGAAAAAGCCCTATGGCTACGGCAAGGCCGTGATCGCCGCTGCCACTGGCGCGGTAACCTACGCCCTGCTGTACCTGGCCAAGAGCTACTTCTACAACGGTCTGCTCATCAAGGGACTGACCCCCGACGCGGCCCTTCTGACCGTCATCGGAAAGCTCCCCGCCACCGCCTTCAACGCCGCAGTTGCCATCATCTTCGCCCCCATCCTGGCCGAGGCTATCCGAAAAGCATTGGAACAGAACCATCTGACGCTGGAATAAGCCTACCCCAAAGTAGAAAACCTGTCATCGGTCGGTTCCCGATGACAGGTTTTCTTTGCGTTTTCCAGGATGTCCCCGCTTCGTATGGCGGATCTATTCTTCTTCCATATAACAAAACCTTGGCCCATGGTAGCCGTCCCGGTCCACCGTCTCCTGCCACATAGCCGCGGGACGAACCCACAGCCCCCGCTCCCCGTAAAGGGTGCGGTAAACCACCATTGGCTCCATCGTTTCCGAATGGGAGGCCAATCCAATGACCTCATAAAGCCCACCCTTAAAATGCCGGTATTTTCCAGGCTTCACTTCCATAAAATGCCCTCCCATAGCAAGTGCGCCGGAAACCCTTCCGGCGCACTCCGTATTTAACCCTTGGGAACACTGCCACGGGTTGCCAAATCCACAACGGTGTTCGGATCGAAAATGCTGTCCTTCGTAAAGTAATCAGAATACCAAACCATGTTCTCTCCGGTTACCATGATCCGGTTCTGACGGACAAAGCCGGTGTTGACCTCCGCGTAAGGCTCAGACCCGTGGGCCACGAAGTAACGGAACCCGGCACTGTAAATGGCCTTAAAGGCCTGGCCGTTATAATCCGTAATGTTGCTGTTCTTGGCAAAGACCAATACATTCACATCGCCGATTACAGGGGTGATCTTCTGTGCCCACAGCTGCAGGTCGGCGCTGATCTGCTGGACACTGAGCTGACCGTAGGCCTGGTTATTATAGGTATAGCAGGCCAGCGTGTAGCCCTTGTTTCGCAGGGCCTGGACGATCTCCTTCGCGCCGGCAATCTCCCCGTCCACATACTCCTGGCCCTTGGTTGCCACATAATCCGACACGCACCGATAGCCAAAAATGCCCTCCGAGCCGCTGACGGCCAGGGTTGCCCGGGCGCCCCGGTAGGAGAAATCGGGATGCTCCTTGAGGAAGGTCTCCAAAATGGGCACCAGGTCATAGTCGCCAACCAGGGTCTCGCCGCTGCCGCTGACATACTCGGCCTTGATCTCCCCGTTGCTCACCACCAGGCGGCTGGCAAAGCCGTCGCCGTTGGCGTCGGCCACCTTGTCATCATTGCCGTCGATCATATAATTATAGTAGTTGACCATGGTTTCGGTGATCATGATCGGTTTTTTCCCGGCGGGGAGCCAGATGGAAACCGGCTCAAAGATCTGGTTGCCGGAAAGATCGGTATTGGAACCGACAAAGCTGTTGAAATCCACCAGCACATAGCCGTTGTTATACAGCTGATCCAGAATCTTCCGGAATTCTCCGGTGCTGACAAAGTTCCGGTTGTACAGGCCGCCCAAATCCGAATCCTTCAGCGCCCGGGTCAGATCCTCGATGAGCCCATGGAAGCTCAGATTGGGAATCATGGAATAATCCTTGTATTCCTCCAGCTGGCTCTGGGTGGTGATGTATTCCGAACGCTTGGTCTGGATATCCGGATAGGCGGTCAGATCCCCGATGGAATCCAGCTTTTCAATGGCGCCATTATAATCATAGACCGCGGCCAGTTCCTCTGCTTCCGCCAGAAGCTGCTGGTTCCGTTGCTCCGCCAGCTGGGCGGCACTGATGGAGGAATCCAACTGGCTCTGTTTCCGGCTGTCCTCGTCCCGCTTGGCCTCGATAGCGTTGGAGATGGCACCAATGCCGAAGGACAGCACCAAAATGAGGCACACACAGGCAATCAGCGGGGGCAGATAAACCTCCTTGAAAATCTGGCCCGGGGTCTTCCTGCGACGGCGGCGGGGATTGTCCGGATCCACCGGAGCCTCCCGCAGCTCCTTATGGAGCACCGGGGCAAAATACAGGTCAAAGAACTTGGTGAAAATGTTGGGCATCACGATTTTGGGGAGCGGCTTGCGCTCCTTGGGAGGACGGCGTTTGCGCTCTGTCTTTTCCTTAGGCTCCTCCTCCACCGGCTGATCCTCAAATTCCGGAGGCTCCGGTTCTTCCGGCTCCTCGGGAAAATCCTCCGGCTCCGCCACTTCCGGCTCCGCCACTTCCGGCTCCGGCTCATCCGTCCGGGCTTGCTCCCGTTTCTTGAAGAATCCAGGGACATCCTCCTGGGCCTCCTCCTGGATGCCCATATTCAAGAAGTCGTCCAAATCGTCCTCGGGATGATCGTCCAAATCGTCCTCGGGATGATCCTCCAAATCCATCTCGTCTAGGTTGAAGTCCTCCGGATCATCGGCATCTGTGGCTGTTTCCTTCTTCTCACCGGACAGGCCCAGTTCTTCATCCGAAAATTCGGAAAGGTCAATATTTTCATCGTACTCTTCCGCTCCAAGGAATGCCTTGGGATCGAAGCCGTATTCTTTCTCAAAATCAAAATCAATGTCGAAATCATTCTTAGCCATTTGCGCACCCCTACCTTTATGGTATAGTCATTCATATTCTATCATTGCTGATTCAAAAAAGCAAGAACATTTGGCACAATTGCGAAAAAAAGCGAAATCCGTCGAGCCGCATTGCCCTTGCCAAAAAAGGGAGCGTGTGCTATGATAATGGCGACCTAACCCGCGGCGGCTTTTGCGGGAACCGAACGGAGAGAAACCATGGAAAAAATTACAAGCTTTACCATTGACCATCTGAAGCTTCAGCCCGGCCTGTATGTTTCCCGGAAGGACAAGGTCGGCGCGGAAACCGTGACCACCTTTGACCTGCGGCTGACCAAGCCCAATGACGAGCCGGTGATGAATACCGCGGAGGTGCATACCATGGAGCATCTGGCGGCAACCTATCTGCGAAACGATCCGGATTGGAAGGATCGGGTGCTGTATTTTGGCCCCATGGGCTGCCGCACCGGCTTTTACCTGCTGCTGGCGGGGGACTATACCGCCAAAGAGATTGTGCCGCTGGTGCTCCGCTGCTTCCGTTTTATTCGGGATTACCGGGGGCCGGTGCCCGGTGCCAGTGCCCGGGACTGCGGCAATTATTTGGACATGAACCTGCCTATGGCCAACTACTGGGGCGGAAAATATGCCGCTCTGCTGGAAACCATAGACGAAACCCGGCTGGTCTATCCGGAATAAGCAGAATGTAAGATAGGAGATACTATATGACTAAACTTGGCATTATCGGCGCGATGGAGCAGGAGGTAGAGAGCCTGCTGGCCCAAATGCAGGGCAAGACTTCCCGGGAAATCGCAGGCAGTACCTTCTTCTCCGGCACCCTGGAGGGAGTGGACGCCGTCGTGGTGCAGTGCGGCGTGGGCAAGGTCAACGCGGCGCTGTGCGCCCAGATCCTCTGCGACTGCTTTGGGGTTACCCATCTGGTGAACACCGGCATCGCCGGTTCCCTTTGCGCCGAGTTGGATATCGGCGATTTGGTGGTGAGCCGGGACGCGATGTACCACGACTTTGACTGCGTCCACTTCGGCTACCCTTACGGCCGGGTTCCCGGCATGGATGTGACAGCCTTCCCGGCGGACGATACCCTGCTGGGCTATGCCTTTGCCGCGGCGGAGCAGGTCAATCCCAGCCACACCAGGATCGGGCGGGTTGCCAGCGGCGACCTGTTTGTGGCAGATGCGGTTCAGAAGGAGCGGATCGTTGCCGCCACCCAGGCCCTGTGTACCGAAATGGAAGGCGCAGCCATTGCCCAGGCAGCTTACCGCAACCAGGTTCCCTTTGTCATTCTCCGGGCAATTTCCGACAAGGCCGACGACAGCGCCCAGATGGACTATCCCACCTTCGAGCGCATCGCTGCCCACCGGTGCGCGGAAGTGACAAAACGCCTGGCGAAACAGCTGCAGGAAGCACAATAACGCCGGGCTTTGACAGCATTCTTCTCCGCAAGGGCAGCGTAAGCGCATGAACAGCAGAGGCAACACCGCATAATGAGGCAAACGATTCACCGAATCTCCTTGTCCCATTGTGCGGTGTTGCCTTCCCTTTTTCACTGTTCATTTGACGGACAGCAGCGGCAGGGCGATTTGCAGGGTAAAGATGCCGTTTTCCGGTGAGAAGGTATACAGGCCGCCATGTTGTAGCACGATGGCGCGGATACTGGGGCAGCCATAGCCGTGGCCTGCTTCGGCGGTCACCGGCAGGCCATCCTCCATGGTGACGTTTCCGGCATAGGGGTTCTCAATCTCAATCAGCAGCTTATTGCATTTGATACCACAGTACAGTGTAATCCAGCTTGTATCCACTGCCTTTTAGACAAGCAGCATCCAGAGCCAGTAGAGAAAGCCATAGACAACGCTGGCGGCCAGGCCGTAGACAATCACCGGCCCGGCGATGGTGAATATTTTCGCGCCCACACCCAGAATGAAGCCCTCGGTTTTGAATTCCACTGCCGGGGCGGCGATGGCGTTGGCAAAGCCGGTGATGGGCACCAGCGTACCGGCTCCTCCATATTTGGCAAGGTTGTCATACAGGCTTAGGCCTGTCAGCAACGCGGACAAGGCCACTAGGCTCATCGACATGGCAGTTCCCGCCGCCTCCTTGTCCAGTCCCAGGTTGGTGTAGCAGTTCATACATACCTGACCAAGGGTACAGATCAGCCCGCCGATCCAGAAGGCGTTCAGGCAGTCCTTTCCCACAGGAGACTTCGGCCCATGCTCGCTGACCAGCTTTCCATACTGTTTTTCCGTCATTTTCATCCCTCCGTTGCTTAGCTTGCCCAAAACCGGCTGTCCCATACCAAAAAAACGGCAGCGGTATTCTTCAAAATTTCTGTTATTCTCACAAAAAATCTTTTTCTTTTTTGTGGAACTTTTTAAAAACACTTCATTGTCAGAATGCCAAAGCTTGTGTTATAATGGTAACAGCCAAAAAATGTTTCTCCCGGTGTTTCCGGGGGAAGGCGCGAATTTGAAATAATGGAGGAATTGACGTATGCCTATGCAAATGGGTTTCCGCTGGTATGGTGAAGGCAATGACAAGATCACCCTTTCCGATATCAAGCAGATCCCCGGCGTGACCACCATCGTTTGGGCACTGCATCACAAGATGCCCGGCGAAATTTGGGAGGTCGATGAGATCGCCGAAGTACAGAAGCAGCTGGAGCCTTACGGCTTCAACATGGACGTTGTGGAGTCCGTCAATGTGCATGACGATATCAAGATCGGCAAGCCCACCCGGGACATGTACATCGAGAACTACAAGACCACCATGCGCAATCTGAGCAAGTTTGGCGTGAAGGTCATCTGCTACAACTTCATGCCCATCTTCGACTGGACCCGTTCCAACCTGTTCCATGAGGTGGGCGACGGCTCCACCGCCCTGTTCTACGAGAAGAACATGATTCAGGACGATTACAACGCCATGGCCAAGTACATCATGGACTTCACCGAGAAGTACAACATGTCCTTCCCCGGCTGGGAGCCCGAGCGTATGGCCAAGCTGGATCAGCTGTTCAAGGACTACGCCGGTGTGGATCACGAGAAGCTGTGGGCCAACCTGAAGTATTTCCTGGAAGCCCTGATGCCCACCTGTGAGGAGACCGGCATCAAGATGGCCATCCACATGGACGATCCCCCATGGGATATCTTCGGCCTGCCCCGTCTGCTGACCAACGGTGAGAACATCGACCGGTTCCTGAAGATGGTGGACAACCCCTACAACTGCCTGACCCTGTGCTCCGGCTCTCTGAACGCCGACCCCAACAATAACGTGGCCGACATCGTCCGCAAGCACTGCGACCGGATCGCCTTTGCCCACATCCGTAACGTCAAGCACTTCCCCAACGGCGACTTCTCCGAAGCCTCCCACCGGGACTGCGACGGCGACACCGGCATTCTGGACATCCTGAAGGCTTACCACGACTGCGGCTTCGAGGGCTACATCCGTCCCGACCACGGCCGTCACCTGTGGGGTGAGGGTCCCGGCAACTGCCGTCCCGGCTACGGCCTGTATGACCGCGCCCTGGGCATCATGTACATGCTGGGCGTGTGGGATATGCTGGACAAGCTGGAAGGCAAAAAGACCACCGTATAATTGCATCTGAAGGAGCGGGCTCGCCCGCTCCTTTTTCTAAGGTATTTTTCAACAGGATTTCCAATAAAAATTTGTCCATTTGCACAAATCCTTGCGAAAGCGTCATTTTCCTATTGCGTACGGCTGGCAAATGGATTATAATTATGTTGTCAAAATGCCGGGGATAGGCTTTGCCCTCCCCGAACTACAATTCAACATTTGGAGGTAATTCAAAATGGCTAATCTTCCCTTGAACATTGACTACACCGGCAAGGTTGTCGTCGTTACCGGCGCCGGTGGTCTGATCTGCGGCGCGATGGCCCGTGCTTTCGCCCAGTCCGGCGCCAAGGTCGCTGCTCTGGATCTGAACGAGGACGCCGTCAAGAAGCTGGCTGACGAGCTGAAGGCTGAGGGCTACATCTGTGAGGGCTACAAGGCCAACGTTCTGGAGCCCGAGGCTCTGGAAGAGGTTCACCAGGCGGTTCTGAAGGATCTGGGCCCCTGCGACATCCTGGTCAACGGCGCCGGCGGCAACAATCCCCGTGCCACCACCGACAATGAGTACCAGCACGAGGCTTGGGAAGGCTGCAAGACCTTCTTTGACCTGCAGCCCAGCGGCGTGGACTTCGTGTTCAAGCTGAACTTCCAGGGCACCCTGCTGCCCACCCAGGCCTTTGCCAAGGACATGGTCGCCAAGAAGCACGGCGTCATTCTGAACATCTCCTCCATGAACGCCTACATTCCTCTGACCAAGATCCCCGCCTACTCCGGCGCCAAGGCTGCCATCTCCAACTTCACCCAGTGGCTGGCCACCCACTTTGCCGGCACCGGCATCCGCTGCAACGCCATTGCTCCCGGCTTCCTGGTTTCCGCCCAGAATAAGGCGCTGCTGTTCAATGAGGACGGCACCCCCACCGCCCGTTCCGCCAAGATCCTGGCTGGCACTCCCACCGGCCGTTTTGTGGATGCGGACGAGCTGATCGGCGCCACCCTGTTCCTGTGCGACGACAAGGCTGCCTCTGCCATCACCGGCGTGGTGCTGCCCGTGGACGCTGGCTTCGCTGCTTACTCCGGCGTGTAATTCTCACCCCCCCACACCCAAAGGCCTGCCCACAAGGGCAGGCCTTTTCGCGCACGAATTCTGGCGTACCGCAGA
>CAYYGF010000068.1:0-9965 GCA_964471315.1 uncultured Oscillospiraceae bacterium
ACGATTGGGACAAAAGATCCGCCGAAGCCCGCAGCTCCCATTGTGCGGTGTTGCCTTAGAACTTCTCAAGCGTATACCCGGCATTTCTGGTGGAATTGATCTGAACATCTGTGTGGAATGCATTGCGTTTTTTCGGAGATAAGAGATATATAGTAGGATATTATATCACAGATAACGGAAAAAGCCCAGCATTGCTGCGCTTTTTCGACAGTCTGACATCCCCACCCGAGAGGGTGGGGATGTTCCTATTTTATAGAGTTTCTACCCGAACCACTTCCGTAGGCCCTTCCAGCAGGATAGAATTGACATGGCCGTTTTCGCCGCCGATGGTGAGTTTCAAGGTGCCGCCCCGGTTGTGGGCAGTGAGAACGCCGCCAGGCAGGCGGCCCTGCTTCCACAAAACAGCGGCGGTGGAGCCGCAGCCGGTGCCACAGGCCAGGGTGAAGTCCTCCACCCCCCGCTCAAAGGTCAGCATCCGCACTTCGGCGTCCCCCAGAAGTTGGTAAAAGTTTACATTGGCCCCCTTTGGGAAGGCGGGATCAAAGCGCAGGGCCCGCATCCGCTCCCGGAGGGTGTCCGCGTCCGCCCACAGGTCGCCGGGATATTCCGCCACGGCGTGGGGAACCCCGGGATTCCCCAGTTCCACATAGGCAATGCCGTCCTTGCGGTTCAAGTCCAGAATGCCGGGGTTGTTCAGCTGCACCCGGTACTGGGTTTCGCTCAGACGCTCTCCCGGCACCAGCCCGGCGTCGGTTTCCACCACCATGGTTTTCCCCGCAATGCCCAGATCGTGAGCAAACCGGCAGATGCACCGGGCGCCGTTGCCGCACATCTCTCCCCGGGAGCCGTCGGCGTTGTAGAAATGGAGCTTGAAATCCGCCTTGTCAGAGTTGTCCACAGCCATAAAGCCGTCCGCGCCGCTGCGCTGGCACAGCGCCACCGCCAGAGCGGAAAAGTTCAAATCCTTTCCCCGGGCATCGATCACCATAAAGTCGTTGCCTGCGCCATTCATATACGTGACAGTCATATGATACACTCCGCAGTTATGTCTTTGATATCATACATCCGATAGCTTACCCAAGGATGCTTTCCATATTATACAGCCCCACGCCCTTGTCTTCCATAAACCGGGCAGCGGCTACCGCGCCGTCGGCCAGCATGGCCCGGGTGACGGCTTCATGCTTTAGGGTTAGGCACTGGGAGCCGGTGTGGATGTGCACCTCATGAACGCCGACCACGGTGCCCATGCGCAGGGAGGAAATGCCAATCTCGTCCCTGGTGCGCTTGCATTCGCCGGAGCGGCCGCAGTTGGCAACGGCGTTGGGGCGTACCGCCTTGATCGCGTTGAACAGCATCAAGGCGGTGCCGCTGGGGGCATCTACCTTCCGGTTGTGGTGGGTCTCCACAATCTCAATGTCCGCGTCGGGGAAATATCCGGCGGCTTCCCTGGCCAGGCGGCACAGCACCGCCACACCCAGACTCATGTTGCCGGAGAAAAATACGGGAATTTCCTGAGCGGCGGCGTAAATCATGGCCTTTTCTTCCTCTGTGTGGCCGGTGGTGCCGATGACGGCGGCAGCGCCGATTTTCTTGGCATAGGCCAGCACGCTGGAAATGGCGGTGTGGTGGGAGAAGTCGATGACCATGTCGGCATCCACAACGCCCAGCTCGTCAAAGGTCTTGGGTACGCCGTTTTCTCCGTCGATGCTGACCTTGCCTATGACCTCATCCCCAAGAATGCCGCAGATCAGCTTGCCCATGGCGCCGTTGGCGCCGCAGATGACCGCCTTCATACCTGGATCCCCAGCTTTCTCATCTCATGGAACAGAACAGCCCGGGTGGCGTCCTCCATGGGGGTCAGAGGCAGGCGCAGGATCTCTTTGCCGAAGCCCATGGCGGCGGTGGCAGCCTTGGCGGGGATGGGATTGACCTCGCTGAACAGGGCGTTGATTAGAGGCAGCAGGTCGCACTGCAGCTTGGCGGCAGCGGCGTAGTTGCCAGCCAGGCAGGCGTCGGTCATGGCCACAGCCTGCTTGGGAACCACGTTGCTCAGCACGCTGATGGTGCCCTTACCGCCCATGGCCATCATGGGAACGGTCAGAGCGTCCTCACCGGAGTAGACATCCAGCTTGTCGCCGCACAGGTGCATGATCTCCACCATCTGGGCCATATTGCCGGTGGCCTCCTTGATGGCGGCGATGTTGGGATGCTCCGCCAGCTTGGCCACGGTCTTGGGCAGCAGGTTGCAGCCGGTACGGCCGGGTACGTTGTACATGATCATCGGCACGGTGGAGGCGTCAGCCACGGTGGTAAAGTGCTTGATTAGGCCGTTCTGGGTGGCCTTGTTGTAGTAAGGGGTCACCACCAGAATGGCGTCCGCGCCCACCTCGCAGGCAGCCCGGGTGTTACGCAGCACATGCTCGGTGTTGTTGGTGCCGGTACCGGCGATGACGGGCACCCGCTTGGCCACCTTTTCCACAGTGTAGGCGATGACCTTCACCTGATCCTCGGGCTCGATGGTGGCGTTTTCGCCGGTGGTGCCCATGACCACAATGCCGTTAATGCCGTTTTCAATCTGGAATTCCAGGAAGCGGCCCAGTGCCTCATAGTCGATGCCGTCGGCGGTCATGGGGGTGACGATGGCAGTGGCCATGCCGGTAAAAATGGTGTTCTTCATGCTCTTTTTCTCCTTTGGGTCGGATAAATCAAGCGCGGAAGGGAAGGAAACGTCTAGCCCGGCGCGCGGTCAAACTTTGAAACGGTTAAAATAGTTGTACAGGGGTGTCAGCCTGGCGAAGAAGTCCGCGGCATCCGCTTTCAGCCCCGGGCCAAACATATCCGGGCCGGGGGCGATTTCCCGGACGCAGCCGATTTGGCCCTTCCAGGCAAAATAGGGAGCAAGCGCCGGATTGTCCGTAGGCTTTGGACGCTTGTAGCACTGAGCGGTGACGGGCATTCCCACCGACTGCTCCGTGCGGCGGATCAGCTCCAGGAATTCCTCGGGGTGGGCGCTGATCTGGCGGCGGAAATCCTCCATGACGGCGGTGCGGGGCTGCCAGTAGAAAAAGCCGTAGGAAACGCCCTCCGGGGTAATTTCCAGGTAGAGGCAGGGATTTTCCGCCCACCACTGCACATCCTGCCGGATGCATAGCCATAGACTCTGCTTATACGGCTCCGGCGGATGCATCCGGGCGTCCCGATAGATGCGGCTGACCTTCAGAATATTTCCCGGCTCCTGGGCGAAGGGGGCGAACAGCTCCTGGCCCAGAGCCTTCATGGGTTCATACAGATAGGTAACGTATTGCTGCTTGTGGGCCTGGAACCAATCCCGGTTGTTGTTCATCCGGATGCCCCAGAGAAAGTCCACGGTTTCTGGCGTAAAGCCTGTAAACACAAAACCACCCCGGTTTCATTTTGTTATGTATGGCTGCTCTTGTCCTGCCGGGTCTTGTAGATTACCTGACCCAGATGCTTGGGCTTTACCGCCTGATCCGGAATTTCAAAGGCATAACGCTGGCAGGCGTTGATGATCCGGGTGCCGTTGTATTGCAGCTCCCGGGGAATGTCATGGCCGTAGGACATGTGGACGTGGCCGTGGATCAGGTACTGGGGATGATACGCATCCAGCAGCTCCCGCAGGGCGGCGAAGCCCCAGTGGGCAGGGTCGTCCGTGTCTCCCAAACCCTCCGGCGCGGCGTGGGTCACCACAATGTCCACGCCTCCCAGACGCCACAGCTGCCAGCGCAGCTTGGCAATGCGCAGGCGCATCTGCTGCTCGGTATACTGGTGGGGGCCGGGGTGGTATTTCCGGCAGCCGCCCAGACCCAGGATCCGAATGCCATTGTAGAGCACAATGTGGTTGTCGATGCAGTCGCAGCCCTCCGGCGGTTTCTGGTCATAGCCGCCGTCATGGTTACCGTGGACATACAGCACGGGGCACCGGGCCATGGTGACGAGAAAGCTCAGATATTGGGAGTTTAAGTCCCCGCAGGACAGAATCAAGTCGTATTCCTTCAGCCGTCCGGGCTGGTAGTAGTCCCACAGGGCAGGGCATTCCTCATCGGATACGCTCAGAATCTTCACGGGGCCGCACCTCCTTTTCCGCGGGAATTTGATCCCGGTAGATGCCCAGCTCCCGAACCATGTTCTTGGAGACGGGAAGGATTTCCTCATAGGGCGGGATCTTGCCCAGAATATTGTCGCACAGCCAGTCCATGTGCAGGATATCCGCTGGTGGGAACCGATGGGTACCGTCGTTTTTCACGGTGCCGTCCTGGGCCACAATTCGCCGGAAGAAGGGATCGATGCTGCCACTTTTCATGCCGTTTTGGAGGATATTCGCCAACTGCCGTACACCCTCAGGCAGCTTTTCCGACAGGGAAAGGCCAATCACGCCGCTGTCCATGCCCAGCCAGTAATTGATGGCAGTGGAGCCATCCTTCTCCTGCTTCCAGCCGCCGGAGAGGATGCTGCGGATGACAAATTCATAGAACGGGCCCCACAGCCAGGTTGGGGAGCACAGAGAGAACAGATCGCCCCGGTCACCCATGAGGTAGGTGCCGTAGTTGCAAAAGTCCAGGTACATTTTGGACTGCGTGGGGGCGTCCCGGTTGGACACCACCCGGATGCCGTCAGCAAAGAAATCCGCCTGGGGTGTCCCCTCCACACAGGACCACCGCAGCTCGATCTGGGCACGGGGGTTGGTAAGCTGGGCGCCCAGGGCAAAGGCGTTGATGGAGGCGGGCACGCCGAAAATGGGGTAGGAGGCGATGTAGCCAATCCGGTCATCCCCCGCCATGGCGCCAGCAATGGCGCCGGTGATAAACTTGGCCTCATAGATCCGCCCATAATAGGTGCGGATGCTGGAGTAGCGCTGGTCAACGGAGCAATTCAGAAAGCGCACCTTGGGGTATTTCACCGCGGCCTTCAAGGTGGCGCGGCTTAAGGGAGGCGCGGTGGTGAACACCACCTGGGCGCCATCGGCCACCGCCTGCTCAATGGCTTTTTCCGCCAGCTCGGAATTGCTAGCGTCAAAATAGCTGCGAACTTGAATCCGGTCGCCGAACACCTGCTCCAGGTGCTCCCGTCCGGCATCATGGCCCAGAACCCAGGCACTTTTTCCCGGGGTCAGCTGGTGAACAAAGGCCACATCCAGCTGCTCCAGTCCGGAGAACAGCCGGGTGACAAAGCTGCCCTTGCCGTCTTCCTCCGCCTTGGTCTGCACCTTGACGGAGTCCTCCTTGGTGGTGGCGACCATGTCCTCCCACAGGGCGGCCACACTCTTTCGCAGCTCCATGGTGGACTGCTGTCCCAGCTCAGCAAAGGGATACAGATCCAGCCACACCAGCAGCGCTTCCTCCGGCAGGATATCCTCCGCTTTCCCATTCAAGCTGCAGAATGCGTCCCGGAAATACTGAAAATACGCGTTAAAGGTGCGCGTTTCCGTCTCGGTCCAGCTTTCTCCGGGTTTTTTGCCCAAGTGGGCCAGAAGCTTGGCGTAGTCCCCGGGGCGGCGGAACTGAACGGTATAGAGCCGGGAACACTTGTAAAAGTCCAAAAATTCATAGTATGCCCGGATGCGAGGTTCCTCGGACTGGGGCGGCATGACCCGCCGGACATTGCCGGGAATCCGGGGCGCGCCGAAATGCCGCAGAACGCTGACCCGCTTGTTGCCCTCCTGCACATAGAAATTGCCCAGGTATTCAAAGCAGACAATTGGGTCGGTGATGCCGGTGTCCCCCAGATGGGCGCTGCACAGGCTGATCCATTTCGTGGCGAATTCGGTTTTTACATCCAACAGGGGGCGGAAAGAAGCGGAAAAGGCGGTGATCCGTCCGCTGGACTTTACGCCGATGATCCGTTCCGAGGGAATTTCCACCAGCCCCACATCCACCACAGCGTCGGTGGCGTTGTCGGCCAGCAGTTCATCCAGCACAGTCGGATGGGGGGACAGACCGGCCATCACCCGTTCCCGGTATTCCTTCTGCCCAAGGCGCATTGCCTGGATATATTCATCGGTTGCTGTTTGGGTGTTCATAGCAGCCTCCTGAAAAAGGTATTTTTTACATATATCATACCACAATATTGTGAGTTTGCAACAAAAAATATCCGGTTCCTTGGCTTTTTCAAGAAAACAAACTGTCCCGAGGCGGCAAGTGCGTCCGGGACAGGAGGAAAACTACGCATGGGGTTTTTCCCTGGAGCGGAAGAAATCCAGGCAGAAGCAGAGAAAATCCGTCATAAGGGAGATATAGGTTGCCAGGAAAACCACCCATCCGGCAGCGGCAGCCGCTTTTTTGCGCTTTGGGGGAATCTGCATCCCCAGCAGCAGCCCCAGGGAGCCGAGGCAGAATTTCAAAGCGGCGGCCATTTTCCAGTCCCGGGCGGCGAGATATTGGTTGGCGCAGGCAAGAAGCTTGTTCATGGAAAAACCTCCCTTTTTTCTTTTATCTTACCAAAAAGGCAGAAAAAAAGCAAGAAATTCTTCGAGATTAACAGCTGTATCCGCCGCAGATCAGACAATTTGAAAAATTGGACTTTTCTGTTGAAAACTGTTTGCATTTCTGCTATTATGGGGAAAAGACAGTAGGAAAAGGTGATCGCGATGGAGAAACACTTTCTGATTTCCCAATGGAACCTGCGGATTCCCTGTATTCTGACCCAGCCGGAGGATGGGGATATCCGCCGGGTGGTGCTGGGGGTTCACGGCTTGGATGGCAGTGCCACGGATGAAATCCAGTCCGCTCTGGCGGAGGAGATGGAGCTGTTCTATTCCGCCACCTTGCGGTTTGATTTTCCCGCCCATGGGGAGAATCCCATGGATGACAGCGCCTTTACTCTGCGCAACTGTGTGGATTCCCTGCTGGCGGTGGCCCGGTGGGCCAAGGAGCAGTTTCCCCAGGTGGAGGATCTGTGCGTGTTTGCCACCGGCTTCGGCGCGTATGTGACGCTGATCGCCCTGCGGGAGCTGCTGGAGCTGCCGGGGAAGGTAAAGCTGGTGGTGCAGACCCCCTCGGTGCGGATGCACGAGACGCTGCTGGCGATGAAGAATATCACCCGGGAGGAATTCTGGGCGCTGGGGAAGATCACCATTCGGGGCAAGCGGCCCTTTGATGTGTCCTACAGCTTCTACCAGGAATTGCAGGACAATGTGGCACTGACCACCTATCCCATCCCCATTCTGATTCTCCATGGGGAGGACGATGCCTATATCCGTAGGTCGGATATCCAGCAGTTCCGCCGGATCAACGAGCAGTCCAAGCTGGTCATTATTCCCGGGGTCAGCCATCGGTTCCTGGAGCCGGGGGCTTGGGACATGGTGCTGGATCTGACCCGGGACTGGTTCGAATTTGAGCAGGTGCTTTGCTGCGACTGGGAATAACAGAAGGAGGGACGCCATGACCTGGCAGTTGGAAGAAGCCATCGCCTATTACAGAAAACAGGGCGCACCGGGGGATCAAAGCGCCTTGATCGCGCTGCTGGGAGAAATCCAGCGGGAAAACGGCGGCGGGATTCCCGTGGCCGCCGTGGAGGAAGCGGCAAAGGCCTATGGGGTGAAAGAAAGCCTGCTGCTGGCGCTTATCAAGCGGGTGCCCAGACTGCACCTGGCGGATACCCACTGCCTGGAAATCTGCTGCGGGCCGAACTGCGGCAGGAGAACCGAGTTGGCGGAGGCCGCCCAAAGGCTTTGCGGCCCGAAGGTGACGGTGAAGCAAATGCCCTGTATGCGCCTGTGCGGCAAAGGCCCCAACATCAAATGGGACGGAAAACTCTACCACCAGGCAGACGAGACGCTGCTGCGGCGTCTGCTGAAGGATTAGCACAATTTCTCAAAAAAGGCAGGAAATCAAAGGATTTCCTGCCTTTTTGCATAGAATTTGTGAGAAAAACAGTGCCTTGTAGATAAACAATTCCATTAGGGAGGAATCCCGTAGGATTGGCTTTCTTACTTGGTTACTCTGACCATGGTCAGATCACTACGAGACAGGGTGTCCGTATCCGGGTCGTATCGCATCGTTCCCGAGATGTTTAAACCGCTAAAATCATAAGACATCATACGGGAAGCTTTGTTATAGTCCCAGGTGAATTTGACCGCCCATTCGCCGGATACCATTTCGCCTGTATGATCTTTCTTCAGATTCATGTAGACAGTGGGATTATCCAAATCGTGCCATTTGCCGGCCACTTCGTCACCGCGAGTCCCCAAAAAAACGGCGATACAGACACCAACCAGAACAATCGCAAGGATGGCAAACAGGAATCCTTTTTTCTTGCCTTTTTTGCTGACGGCCGTGCTTTCCGGCTGCTGGCAGGCAATGTCGGGGGCGGGGATTTCTGCGCTATTCTGGGCCGTGCCGCAGTTGGGGCAGAAGGCGGTTCCTTCTTCGAGTTGCTTTCCACACTTGGTACAGAACATAATGTCACGCTCTCTTTCCTTTTTGTTTCGCTTCCTGCGGATCGACGGAACGCGGCAAGCGTTCTTGCTGACAGACGCAGAGAAGCTTTTTTATGCGGATATTCAATAGAAAACTTTCAAAGAAATCGTATTACTTTTTCCCGCTAGCTTTGGCATAAGCATTCTGATATTCCTGGATATCTCGTTTGGCATCGTCCGCTGCCTGCCTTGACCTTCTGGCGGCTTCCTCCAATTCTTGATTGGATCGTTCCAGATTCCGAATTTTTTGTTCGGTGCTCAATTCCTTTTTGCAGCCAAAAAGGGCAATCGTCATACACAGCGCCAATATACACGCAAGCCATTTTTTCGTCATGTTCTGTCCCCCCCCCTTTTTTTCTGTTGGCGTTTGCCATTAACCGGAATTGCTCATCAATATATCCAACATATCCTGCACATTGTACAGCGCATTCATCAGCTTATTGTTGGCCTTCGCGGCGTTGTTATCCTGGAGCCCAAAGAACAGGAGCGAAACAGCCCAGTTGTCCAGATTCTGGAATTGCTGGTCGATGGTGTCCGCAGAGGTAAAGAAGGTGTCAATTAGGTTGCGCATATCTTCCTCACAGACTTGCAGGATTTCCTCACGATAAGCCTCTCGCAGCTTTGCTACGGACTTGTTCGCTTTCTCCATGCTGCGCTGCAGAGCGATCACCTGAGGGGCGGATTGGTCAACCTTCGGAATAGACACGGTACCGCCCACCGGTGTTTTATCCCCGGATGCCTTAACGGCTTTCAACCAGATAGGCACATATTCATTCCAACTGTCCAATGCCGCTTGGAAGTTTTCCAGATAGACATTGGTAACTTCCTCAGCAAACAGGGTGAAGAATGTTTCTTTGGCCTGTGGATTGGAATAATTGTCGGCCAGGAGTGCAACTGCCTCGGTGAGCTTGCCATCCTGCGCATAGGCTTCTGCCAACTGGCAGGCACAGGAAACGCTCTGCTGAACGCTGTCCTCATAATCCCCCAGGGATAGGAAAATCGTCCGGGCCTCTTGATAGTTACCCTGGTTGACCAAACCCAGGGCAATTTGGTAGTTACAGACCGTGACCATAGCCGGTGCATCCTCATATTCCCCCAATGCTTCAAATATCTCCGCCGCCTCTTCATATTTGCCGCTTTCATAAAATGATACGGCCTTTTTGTAATCCGCGCGATCACATCCCGTGAGCAGCGCGATTAGGAGCAGCGAGAGAACCATGGGAATCAGCTTTTTCATTTTGCACCCTTCTTTCTGAATGGATAGAGGATAAGCCCATACAATGGCATATCGTATTTCACCTCCATTCTACACGTTCTTTTTCCGGAAAACAATTAGCTGGCTGCATAGGGTTGAAAAAAACAATTTTTTCCGTAGATTCCGGAGTTTATGGATAAATTCCGAACTTTTCCAGAAAAAATGGCTGTCTCACTAGGAGACAGCCATTTGCGTTCGAATCATCAGTCCGCGAACAGGGGCGTGGACAGGTAACGGCCGCCGGTGTCGGGGAGCAGGGCCACGATGGTCTTGCCC
>CAYYGF010000069.1:0-9877 GCA_964471315.1 uncultured Oscillospiraceae bacterium
GGCACAAAATCTCTCGCTGAGCTTCCTTGCCGAATTATGCGGTGTTGCCTTAATCGTCCAGATCCACGTAGTCCATGGAAATCCAGCCCTTGTCGATGTTACCCCAGGTGGTTCCGTCCACGGTGGTCTGCTTGTAAATGGTAACCCGGTCGCCGGAGTTGAGGGAGCCGACGGAGGCATAGCCCTTACCCGGGCCGCTGCGGATGTTCAAGCCGTTGCCGGTCACGGTACCGGTCTTGTCGCTGCCCACACTGACACCGTCCAGTTCCACGTACTCCAGACTGATCCAGCCCTTGCTGGTGCAGCCCCAGGTCACGCCGTTGTAGGTGAACTGCTCCAGAATGCTGACGGTATCGCCCTGGTTATAGGCACCCACAGAGTCGTAGCCCGTGCCGGGGCCGCTGCGGATGCGCAGCTGGGTAGCGGTGATGGTGCCGCTGGCGGTTTTGCTGCCGGTGGTGCCATCCTGGTAGACATAGTTCAAGCTGATCCAGCCCTTACTGGTGCGGCCCCAGCTTCCGTCCTTCTCCAGAATCTCCACCCGGTCGCCATAGGAATAGCTGCCCAGCCGATCGCCCTCGGTGCTGGCGCTGCTGCGGATATTCAGATCCTTGGCGATGACGATGCCCTTCATAATCACCGTGGTGCTGCCGTTTCCGGTTGTGTTGTTATTGGTGGTCGTATTGTTGTTGGTGGTGTTATTGTTGGTCGTATTGTTGCTGGTGGTTCCGGTGGTGCTGACATAATCCAGGCTGATCCAGCCCTTGTTGGTGCGGCCCCAACCGTTCTTGGTCTCCAGGATGGTGACGGTATCGCCCTTGCTGTAGGAGCCTTGAACCTTGCCGTCGGTGCTGGGTTCGCTGCGGATGTACAGGCCGTTGGCGGTGATGGTGCCCTTGATGCTGGTGGTATTGGTGGTGCCGCCGGGAGCGGTCGTCGGGGCGGTGACATCGCCGTTGCCGGCGGGGGTGCTGGTGTCGGTACCGGAAGGCTGGTTGGACTCAATGTCCATCTTCACATAATCCATGACAATCCAGCCCGCTTCCGGGGAAATGATGTACGCCCAGTTGATGCCGGTAACTTCCTCACGGCGGCTGATCTCAACCCGGTCACCCGCGTACAGCGTCCCCACAATCGTGGCTTCGGTGCTGGGTGAGCTGCGGATGTTGATCTGGCTGATGACGGTAGCCGTATTCTCATTGATCTTCACAGGCTCGGTTTCTGTGGGCGTGGTCTGTGTCTCCGTGGGCGCGGAGGTATCCGAGAGATTCAGATTGATGCTGGGGTCCGTAGTGGAACCAGTGGAAGAATCGTTTTTCTTCATGCAGCCGGCAAACAGTGTCGAAGCCAGGCTCAGCACGCAAATGACGCTCAATGTTTTTCTGAGCGTACGGTTATCAGAGAAATTCATGGCGTTACCTCACTTTCGTCTCATTTCTCAAAGGTATTATAGCGGGAAAGGGGGGCACTTGTCAATAGTGTAAGAATTTCTTAATAAATTTCCATGGAAGATGGTGGAAAATCCACGGCAAAAGCTTGACAAAGCCCTGCCCGCAATGGTAAAATATCGGAGAATTTCATATCGCGATGAACGGAAAGAGTACCCTGCCGAACCATCACAGAGAGCCTGGGCCGCTGGCTGGAAGTCCGGGTGGAGCAGTAGGCTGGAGAAAGTGCGTCCGGGAGCGAAGCAACCAAAAGGGATAAATGAGAGTGGAACCGCGGCGAAAACCGCCTCTTGTGCGCAGTGCGTGCAGGAGGTTTTTTTATTGCCCCCGGAATCCGGGCAGACTATCCCAAAAACATAGGAGGAGACTGTTATGTACCTGTATAATTCCCTGACCCATAAAAAAGAACTGTTCGTCCCCAACGACCCCAGCCTGGTGAAAATGTACACCTGCGGCCCCACGGTGTACCACTATGCCCATATCGGCAACCTGCGCACCTATATCATGGAGGATGTGCTGGAAAAAACCCTGCGCTACCTGGGCTACCCGGTGAAGCGGGTGATGAACATCACCGACGTGGGCCACCTGGCCTCCGACGCGGACACCGGCGAGGACAAAATGCTCAAGGGCGCCCGTCGGGAGCACAAAACCGTCATGGAGATCGCGAAATACTACACCGACGCCTTCTTCGCCGACTGCGACAAGCTGAACATCAAGCGCCCCGACGTGGTGGAGCCCGCTACCAACTGCATTTCCGAGTATATCCACATGGTGCAGACCCTGCTGGACAAGGGCAAGGCCTATCTTGCCGGGGGCAACGTGTATTTCGACACCTCCACTTTGGAAAAATACTATGTGTTCAATGACCACGACGAGGAGGATCTGGCCGTGGGCGTCCGGGAAGGCGTGGAGGAGGACACCAATAAGCGCAACAAGAACGACTTTGTCCTGTGGTTTACCAAGTCCAAGTTTGAGGATCAGGCGCTGAAATGGGATTCTCCCTGGGGCGTGGGCTATCCCGGGTGGCATATCGAGTGCTCCTGCATCTCCATGAAGCACCTGGGGGAGAATCTGGACATCCACGCCGGCGGCATCGACAATGCCTTCCCCCATCACACCAACGAAATCGCCCAGTCGGAAAGCTACCTGGGCCACAAGTGGTGCAATTACTGGTTCCATGTCCACCATTTGAACACGGACAACGGCAAAATGTCCAAATCCAAGGGCGAATTCTTGACGGTGTCCCTGCTGGAGCAGAAGGGCTATGACCCCATGGCCTACCGGCTGTTCTGCCTGCAAAGCCACTACCGCCGGAACCTGGTGTTCTCCTGGGAGAACCTGGACAACGCCGTGGCGGCTTACGACAAGCTGATTGCCAAAATCGCCACTCTGAAACAGGACGGCGAGGTGGACCAGGAGGCCTTCAATAAGCTGAAGGAGCGCTTCGTGGGCGCCCTGAACGCAGACCTCAACACCTCCGTGGCCGTTACCGCGCTGTACGATGTGCTGAAGGCCAAGTGCAACGACGCCACCAAGCTGGCGGCCATCGCGGATTTTGACCAGGTGCTGTCGCTGAACCTGCTGAGCGCCGCTGAAACGCTGCAAAAGAAGCAGGCCCAGGAGGAAGCCGCCAGCGCTGACCCGGAGATCGACGCCCTGGTGGCCCAGCGCACCGCGGCCAAGAAGGCCAAAAACTTTGCCGAAGCCGACCGGATTCGGGAGGAACTGAAGGCCCGGGGCATCGAGATCATCGACACCCCCCAGGGCGCCAAGTGGAGAAAAGTATGAAGCTGCTGATTTTAGACGGCAACAGCGTGATCAACCGGGCCTATTTCGGCGTCAGACCGCTGACCACCCGGGATGGGCTTTACACCCACGCCATTTACGGCTTTCTGAACATTCTGGAACGGATGGAGAAGGAGGAGCAGCCGGAGGCCATCTGCGTGGCCTTCGACCTCCACGGCCCCACCTTCCGGCACTTAAAATATGACGGCTACAAGGCCACCCGCCATGGGATGCCCGAGGAGCTGGCCCAGCAGATGCCCATTATGAAGGACGTGCTCCGGGCCATGAACATCCCCATCTACGAATGCCAGGGCTGGGAGGCGGACGATGTCATCGGCACCGTGGGAAAAATCTGCTCCCAGCAGGACTGGGAGTGCGTCATCGTCACCGGCGACCGGGACTCCCTGCAGCTCATCGACCAAAATGTGCATGTCAAGCTGGTGGTCTCCAAGCCCGGCCAGACCAACACCACCTTGTATACCGAGGAGGTGTTCCGGGAGGAATACGGCTTCGAGCCGAAGAAGCTCATCGATCTGAAGGCCCTGATGGGCGATTCCTCCGACAATATCCCCGGGGTGGCGGGGATTGGCCCCAAAACCGCCAAGGAGCTGCTGGCGAAATTCGGAAGCCTGGACGGGGTTTACGCCCATCTGGACGACAGCGCCATCCGGCCCAAGCTCCGGGAAAAGCTGGAGCAGGGGAAGGAAAACGCCTACCTGTCCTATGACCTGGCCACCATCCGCCCGGAGGCGCCCATCCAGTTTGCCCCCCGGGATGCCATTGTGAGGCCCTATAACCGGCCGGAGCTGTACAGATTGTTCCAAAAATTGGAATTTGTCCGGCTCATCGACAAATACGGCCTCCGGGGCGCGGCGGCGGAGGCCCCAGCGCCGGAGAAACAAACAGAAGCCCTGCCGAAACGGGAGGCCATGCCCCAGGATGTGGCGGTCTGCGCCGTATATACGGCGGCGGATGGCAGCATTGGTCTTGCCTGGGAGGACGGCGTCTGTGCGCTGACCCCCCTGGAGCTGCAAATGAGCGGACTCCAGCTTGTGGGGAAATCGCTGATTCTCCACGACAGCAAAACCACCCTGCACCGATTGGAGGAACTGGACATTGCTGCCGGGGAATGTGTTTTTGACACTGCTCTGGCTGCCTATGATCTGAATCCCTCCCAATCGGATTATCCGGTCTCCAAGCTGGCTACCACCTTCCTGGGTTCCAGCGTTGAGGATTCTGATGCCGCCGCCTGCGCGCAGGCACTGTGGCAGCTGCGTCCGGTGCTGTGGGAGCAGCTGGAAAAGGACGGCATGGCATCGCTCTATACGGAAATGGAGCTGCCGCTGTGCGGCGTTCTGTACCGGATGGAAAACCGAGGTATCTGCATTGACCGGAACCAGCTGGAGCAATTCGGGCTGATGCTCACCCAGCGAATCGCCGATTGCGAAAACGTGATTTTCTCCTATTCCGGAACGAAATTCAACATCAACTCTCCCAAACAGCTGGGGGAGCTGCTGTTTGAAAAGCTGGGACTTCCCCCGGCGAAAAAAACCAAAACCGGCTACTCCACCAACGCGGATGTACTGGAAAAGCTGAAGGACAAGCATCCCATCATCCCCGCCATCATGGACTACCGGATGCTGACCAAGCTGAAATCCACCTATGCCGACGGCCTAATTAAGGAGATTCGGGAGGACGGTCGCATTCACACCACCTTCCAGAACCTGGTGACCGCCACAGGCCGCCTGTCCTCCACGGAGCCGAACCTGCAGAATATCCCCGTGCGCACCGATCTTGGCGCGGAAATCCGTAAGATGTTTGTCCCGAAGCCGGGCTGCGTTCTGGTGGACGCGGACTACAGCCAGATCGAGCTGCGGGTGCTGGCCCACATTGCGGACGACAAGGTGATGCAGGAGGCCTTCCGCAGCGGCATGGATATCCACACGGCCACTGCCGCCCAGGTATTCGGCGTAGACGCGGAGCAGGTCACGGCCTTGCAGCGCCGCCATGCCAAGGCGGTGAATTTCGGCATTGTCTACGGCATCAGCGAATTTTCCCTGGCCGAGGACATCGGTGTGTCCCGCTATGAGGCCAGAGCTTATATCGACAATTATCTGAATAACTACCGGGGTGTCAAGGCCTATATGAAGCAGGTGGTGGAGGATGCCAGGACCAGCGGCTACACCACCACCCTCTATGGCCGCCGCCGGTATATCCCGGAGCTGTCCAGTTCCAATTTCAACATCCGCAGCGGCGCGGAACGGATCGCCCTAAACACCCCCATCCAGGGCACCGCGGCAGACATCATCAAGCTGGCCATGCTCCGGGTGGAAAACGCCTTGAATGCCCATTTCCCGGAGGCAAAGCTGCTGCTGCAGGTTCACGATGAGCTGATCGTGGAATGCCCGGAGGATCAAGCGGAGCAGGTGGCGAAGCTGGTCAGCCGGGAGATGGAGACGGTGGCAGATCTTAGCGTGCCCTTGACGGCGGAGGCAAAATGGGGAAGGAACTGGTACGAAGCGAAATGACGATCACAACCATGGGCCAGGAGCACGTATCCCAGGTGGCGGAACTGGAAAAGCAATGCTTTTCCGACCCCTGGAGCGAAAAAAGCGTGGCCTCCGAACTGGAAAACCCCTTATCCCTGTGGTTGGTGGCCCTGGAGGGCGACACCGTCGCGGGGTATGTCGGCTCCCAGACGGTCATGGGGGAGACGGATATGATGAATGTGGCCGTGTCCCCGGCGTACCGCCGGCGGGGAATTGCCCGGGAGCTGATTCAGGCGCTTCTCCGGGAATTGGCCCGCCAGGGGAGCCACCGTCTGACGCTGGAGGTTCGTGCCTCCAACGTCCCCGCCCGGGCGCTGTACGAAAGCCTGGGCTTTGCCCAGGTGGGCAGACGGCCAAACTATTACCGCAATCCCAAAGAGGACGCCTTAATCCTGGGAAAGGAGTGGGAAAATTGAACATTCTGGCAGTGGAATCCTCCTGTGACGAAACCGCCGTGGCCATCGTCCGGGACGGCCGGGAAGTCCTGTGCGACTGCATCGCCTCCCAGGTGAACCTGCACCGGATCTACGGCGGCGTGGTGCCGGAGATCGCCTCCCGGAAGCATATCGAGGCCATCTACGGCCTGGCGGACCAGGCCCTTGCCCAGGCGGAGCTGACCCGGCAGGACATTGACGCCGTGGCGGTGACCTACGCCCCGGGCTTGATCGGCGCGGTGCTGGTGGGGGTGAACTTCGCCAAGGCCGCCGCTCTGGCCATGAACAAGCCCCTGATCCCGGTGCACCACATCCGGGGCCATATCGCCGCCAATTACCTGGCCTATCCCGAGTTGGAGCCGCCGTTTTTGTGCCTGGTGGTCTCCGGTGGCCACACCATGTTTGTGGAAGTGAAGGACTACACCGATATGAATATCCTGGGCACCACCCTGGATGACGCGGCAGGGGAGTCTTTCGACAAGGTCGCCCGGGTGCTGGGGATGCCCTATCCCGGGGGCGCCGCCCTGGACAAGGCCGCGAAGCTGGGAGATGAGACGAAATACGTCCTGCCCCGGAGTAAGCCCGGGGAAAACCCCTACAATATGAGCTTTTCCGGCCTAAAAACCGCCGCGCTGAACTTGATCCACCACGCCCAGCAGGTGGGGGAGGAGTTGGATATTCCCAGCCTGTGCGCCGCATTCTCCGCCGCCGTGTCCGACACCCTGGTGCCCCGGGCGGTGATGGCGCTGAAGCAGACCGGCTACCGCAAAATCGCCGTAGCCGGAGGCGTAGCCGCCAATTCCCGGATCCGGGCCGACGTTCTGGCGGCGGCGAAGGCGCTGGGGGCGGAGGTCTACATGCCGCCGCTGAAGCTCTGCGGCGATAACGGCGCCATGATCGGCGCCCAGGCCTACTATGAATATCTGGCAGGCAACGTATCCGACATGCGCCTAAACGCCTACGCCACAAAATCTATCCTGGGGGAAGCCCTGTGAAAAAAGGGACGCGTCAGCGTCCCTTTTCCGGTTTCCCTGTGAATGAATATTGACGGGCCTATTCGCTTTCGAACTCGAATCCAGGCGGGTAAATTACGAAAATGTGACAAAATCATGAATTCCGCCGCGTTTTGCTGTGGAAGAGTCAGGGGATGGCTGTGGAAAAGTCTGTGGAAACTGTGAATAAACCGGTGAATATTCGGTATCTTTCCGCAGATGGATCGTTCTGTTCTCCCCATTGCGTTGACAGGCCATGACAATTGCGCTATGCGTTCCGTATAACCACAATGGATAGGAGACTGTGTTTGATTTTTGACTGAGGGAGCGAGGCAGAGCATCTATCCGCCGATACCCCCTCCGTCAGCCCGTTCTGGCTGCCACCTCCCCCAAAGGGGGAGGCAAGGGCGTATGCGGGGAGCCTTTGCGCTGGCAAGGACAGCCGTTTTTCTGTTCTCTCCCCCAGTCAGCTTCGCTGACAGCCCCCTCGGCAGAGGGGGCCGAGGACATTTTTTTTCGCCGGTCAGAAAAAAACTACCCATTTTTCTTCTCTGGCGGGTATTCCCAAGGGCAAAATTTTCTGCTATAATCTTGATAGAGAAGTTTATCCATGTCCCGGCGGCTTGCCGGAGCGGTTCGCCGGAGGGCGAGAAAGGAGACCCCTATGAAACTGAGAAGACTGTTATCCTGCATCCTGGCCCTGCTGCTTGCCAGCAGCCTGCCGCTGACGGCTTTCGCGGCAGAATATGACCTTGCCCAAGGCAGCGTCACCGTGAATGCCACGGAAACCGGACAGACCGTGACCCACGGCACCAACGACGCAGTGCCTGACAGCGCACCCGTCATCACCCAGTCGAACAATGAAACCGCCACCACCAACACCGTCACCATCACGGCAACGGAGAACGCCACTGCCAATGTGACCATACAGGATGTGAACATTGTCATCAGCGACCCCGCCGGTTCTACCCAGAATCACAGCGGTGATGCGGCGGTCACCATCGATGTGGCGAACGGCGCGGAAGCCAATGTCACCCTCAGCGGCGTGAACATCGATACCAGAAACACCGGTAGCGTATCTCAGAATCAATACGGTGATCCAGTTTATAACTCCGGTGAAGCGGCTGTTCAGATCACGGGCAACGGGGATGTGACCCTGGAGCTGGATGGGGATAATACCCTTTGGAGCGGCAATAACCGTGCCGGTGTGGAGAAGAACACCACCGACTCCTCCGGTAAAGGTAATCTGACCATTACCGACGAAAACGGAGAGGACGGCAGCCTGAAGGCCACCGGCGGTGTTGACGGTGCCGGCATCGGCGGCGGCTTGAATGGCAGCGGCAGAGACATCACCATCACCGGCAGCGCAGAAGTAACTGCCACCGGCGGTCATAACGGTGCCGGCATCGGCGGCGGCAATTGGGGAGACGGGAGCAAGATCACCATCACCGGCAGCGCGGAAGTGACTGCCAACGGCGGCATTAGCGGCGCCGGCATCGGTGGCGGCTTTATCAAAAGCGGCAGCGAAATCACCATCGCCGGCAGCGCGGAAGTTACCGCCACCGGCGGCGTTAACGGTTCCGGCATCGGCGGCGGCGGGGGTAGCAGCGGCAGCAACATCACCATCAGCGACACCGCGGAAGTGACTGCCACCGGCGGCAGTGGTGGTTCCGGCATCGGCGGCGGTTCTCAAAAGACTGGCAGTAACATCACCATCACCGGCAGTGCGGAAGTCACCGCCAAGGGCGGCGCGTCTGCTGCCGGCATCGGCGGCGGTCGTCAGAGCAACGGCAGCAGCGACATCACGGTCTCCGGGGATGCCCAGGTGAAGGCCCAGGGTGGTGAAGTTTTACAAGGTTATAATTCCTTCACGGGCGCAGGCGCTGCCATCGGCGAGGGTGGAAAGTGGAATGGCAATACTGTCGTGGAAGTGACACCCAATACCGATGCTCTGAACGAGGGCTGGATTGCGAAATATGCGCCCGACAGCACCAACTTGGATACCGCCGTCCCCAACAGCTTGACCTATAAAGGCGCGCCCAATGTAACCGGTGCCCAGCCGATTGCAAAACAGGAACCCACCTGCACCGAGGCTGGGCATAAAGCCGGATTTATGATTGGCAACACTCAGGTTGGCGGAGAGACGCTTCCCGCCACAGGCCACAGCATGGGCGACTTCTATACCACCAAAGAAGCAACTTGCCAGGAAGCGGGCGTGGAGCGGCGTGACTGCGCCGACTGCGATTACTACGAAACCAGCCCCCTCGACAAGCTGGAGCACAGCTTCACAAACTACATTTCCGACGGAAAAGCCACCTGCACCCAGGACGGCAGCAAGACCGCCCAGTGTGACCACGGCTGCGGTTTGACGGATACCAAACCCGATGTGGGCAGCGCTCTGGGCCACAGCTTCACCAACTACATTTCCAACAACGATGCCACCTATGAAAAGGACGGCACCAAGACCGCCAAGTGCGACCGCTGCGACGCCACCGATACCATCCTCGACCCCGGCAGCAGACTGCTCTGGCCGGAAGAAGCCCCCCGGCTGGATTCCCTCTACCAGGTTCTGGGCCAGGACGGCAAGATCCTCGCCTGTCAGACAGCGTGGAAGGACGGCGTGCTGACCATCACCGTGGACGCGGACTTCGCCACCCTCACCGGCAGCT
>CAYYGF010000070.1:0-9772 GCA_964471315.1 uncultured Oscillospiraceae bacterium
TGCGGTGTTGCCTTAGGAGTGTTCCTATGGATTTTTTTGACCTTCCCGCTCTGCGGACACCCCGGCTGGTTCTGCGAAAACTGGAACGAACAGACCTTCCCCTTTATTATCAGCGGCTGTTTTCCAGCCCCAAGTTGGCCCGGTACATGCTCTGGCAGCCCCACACGGAGATTGCCCAATCCGCCGCTGCCCTGGAAGCAGTCCTAACGCGCTATGAAGCCGGAACCTGCTGCCGCTGGGCCATCGCTCTGAACCAGGACGATTCCTTGATCGGTATTCTCGAACTGCTGCGCTTTGAGGAAAGCACCCACACATGCAGTTTCGCCTATATGCTTGGAGAGGATTTCTGGGGGCAGGGCTACGCCACCGAGGCACTGGAGGCAGCGTTTCGCTTCGCTTTCACGAAATTGGGGGTATCCGCCATCGAAGCGGATCATTTCGTGGAAAATGCCGCCTCGGGCGTCGTCATGCGCAAGGCCGGGATGCGGTATCTTCGTACGATCCCGGGCAAATACGAAAAGCAGGGCATCCTCCACGACGCAATGGAATACTGCATCACCGCAGAAGAATGGCAGGAAAAATCCCGGTGCTGAGCGCAGCACCGGGGTTTTCTCATGATTGGACAGAAGCCTCTTTCCGGAAAATCCGCAGGAGCATGACCACCGCGGCGATGGCCAGCAGGAACTCCGTAATGACCTGGGCGTAGGGCAGGCCGTACAGGGGGAACAGCTTGTTCAGCAGGAACAGCAGGGGAATCTCCAGCACCACCTTGCGCAAAATGGCAAACAGCAGGGAGAATTTTCCCATGCCCAAGGAGGCGAACACACCCACCGCCATAAAGTCCGTGCACATGAATACCATGGCCAGGCACATCCCCCGGAGGAACGCGGAGCCGTAGGAAACGATCTGCGGATTGTCCATAAACAGCCGAATCCAGGTCGGCGCGCCGATCCAGTAAAGCACCGTCACCGCCAGCATGGTGGGCAGGATAATGCCCATGGAGAACAGAATGCTGTTTTTCATCCGCTTATGGTTGCCGCTGGCGTAGTTATAGCTGACCAGGGGCATAATTCCCTGGGAGAAGCCCAGGGCAATCTGCATGGGCAGCATGTTGATCTTCTGGGCCACGCCCATGGAGGCCACCGCCACCGCGCCGTAAACGGCGGTGAAATTGTTCAAAATGGTAGAGCCCAGGACGTTCAGCAAGTTTTGGATGGAGGCGGGGATGCCCACGCCCAGAATGCCCAGCACCACGTCCTTGTTCAGCTTGCCCAGCCGCCGAATGTCCAGACAGACGAAGGTCTTGCCCCGCTTCACCCCGGACAGCACAAAGAAATAGCCACAAGCCACGCAGTTGCTTAAGAATGTAGCCAGACCAGCGCCGGCAGCGCCCATGTTTAGGCCCCAGGGCAGGATGAAGAAGGGATCGAGAAGGATGTTCAGCAGGCAACCGCTCATGGTGCCGATGCTGGCATGTACGGAAGCGCCTTCACTGCGCACCATCTGGCCCTGCACCACGTTCAAAATGGCAGGCATCGCGCCGCAGGTCACCGTCCAGAACATATAGCGGGAGGTGGCATCCCAGGTAGTATCATCGGTGCCCAGGATCACCATCAGCGGCGAACGGAACAGCGTACACAGCACCGCGAACAGCAATCCGCTGAACACCGCCCCGTAGAAACCAAAGGCGGAGCTGGTACGAACCATGTCGTAGTCCCCCCGGCCCAGGCTCCGGCTCATCATGCTGGAAGTGCCCACACCGAACAGGTTGTTCACCGCGTTAAAGGCCAGCATCACCGGATACACCAGGGTCACCGCCGCGTTCTGCACCGGGTCGTTGAGCATGCCCACGAAAAAGGTGTCCGCCAGATTGTAAATCACCATCACCAGAGATGTGACCACCATGGGGATAGACAGCTGCGCCACGGCCCTGGGGATGGGCATGGACTCAAAAAGATAGGTTTTGCTGTTTTCCTGTGCCATTTTTCCCGATTCCTCCCATTCTTTTTTCTATTATAGCGCATTTGGGCAGAGGCTGTCAAGGGAATGGGCACAAGAACCGGGAGCGCCTCATGGGTCGGGCGCTCCCGGTTCCTCGGGGATGGGCCAATAACGGCCCTCTCGGATGGCATAGCCATAGCCAGGCTTTGGCTGCCAGAGGTAGCGGTTTTTGCCTTCCTCCGGAAACAGCGCCGCCATCACCGCCGCGATGACGCCGCCGTGGGTCACAACCACCGTGTCCTCCCGGAGCCGGGCGTAGGCCGCCAGCGCCCGGCGGGTCATCTGTTCCCCGCTCTCCCCGCCGGGGGGAACGTTGGTGTCGTTATCCCCCGTCAGCCCGGCCTGGTATTCGGTGGTGTCCTTAAGGGCTTCATAGCTGCCCAGCTCAAACAGGCCGAAATCCACTTCCCGGAAGTCCGGCTCAACGGTATGTACCACCGGGCCGAACAGGATTTCCAGCGTTTCCTCCGTCCGCCGCATCCCGCTGGTGACGAACCGGGGCTTTCCCAGGAGGCTGTAACGCAGCTTCTTCAGCTCCTCCCTGCCACCATCGGACAGGGGAAGGTCTGTGCTGCCGCAGTAGAGGTGGGCTTCATTGGCCCGGGTCTTGCCGTGGCGGATCAGATATATGGTCATTTTAACCGCTGCTCCAATCCACAGAAAATCCGGCTGACCCGCTCCGCCTCCCAGGCCAGATACTGGCACAGCCGCCCGGTGTCCTGCCGCCACTGCCGCTCCCGGGGTTCCATGGGCACCACGCCGCAGAACAGATCCTGGCAGATGAGGACGCTGTTTTTCCACTTCTCCCGGTTGGCCCGGAAAAATGCCACCGGGTCGGTTCCTTCCTGGGCGCAGGCCCAGGTGAATTCCTCCAGGGCATTGACGCACGCCTTGGAAAAATCGATTTCTGTTCCCTGGCAGGTGAAAATGTCCCCTTCCCCCAAATCAAACGCAGCTGCCGCGTAATCCAGCTTTCCCTGGTACGCCCCGCCGATGATCAAAACCATAGTCCTCTCCTTATCCCATCACCGCGTACACCGCCAGACCCCACAACTCCCCCAGGGTCAGCGCGTAGCCCGCGATGTCTCCATTCATGCCATCCAATGACCGGTAGCCGCGGTGCAGGGCCAGGCCATAGCCGATCACGCCCCCCAGCAGAGCAAGTCCCGTCCGCAGTCCGGCCAGGAATCCCGCCGTCAGCGCCGCCAAAAGCAGCCCTGCCAGCCAGAGCAGGTGGCTTTTGGGCTTGGCCTGGGCCGCGTACTGGCTGGTGGACATGGCGGGCAGCGCCGTCACGCCCAGGGCCGAGCAGCAGCGGCTCACCACAGGCAGCAGCACCAGCAGTGCGCCGCTTCCCCGATGGGGCAGGGAGGCCGCCGCCGTAAGCTGGGCCAGAATCAGCAGCACACAGCCGATCACCGCGAAGGAGCCCACATGGGAATCCTTCAGAATCTCCCGCCGCAGCTGCAAATCCCGGCAGGATTTCACCGCGTCGGTCACGTCCAGGAAGCCGTCCAGATGCAAAAATCCGGTACTGAGATAGGGATAGGCGCACAGCGCCATCGCTCCCACCAGCCGGGGCAGCTCCAGCAAGCGAACCGCCCAGTATAGCATCGCCCAGAGAATTCCCAGCTCCAACCCCACCAGGGGCAGGAACAGGAGCATTTTTTCCCGGGCCTCCTCGTCCCATCCCTGCCAGGGGCTGGGGATGGCACAGAACATACTCTGGCACATGCCGAAGGCGTGGAAATACCGTTTCATAGGGTCAACTCCCCCTTGTGCAGGATGTACTGCCCCGCCGAGACCTCCACCACGGTGTCGCACACCCGTGCCAGGCGGCGGTCGATTTCCGCCAGCATCCGCCGGTAGCTTTCCGTGGAGGGGTCATAGCGGTGGGCATCGGAATAAATGTAGTCGCTGACAAACACCGCGTTCTTCACGGCTTTGGCAAAGGTCTCCAGTTCCCCGGCGCACCGCATTCCGGCCGCCAAATCCAACCGGTAGTCCTGCTCCGGGGGAAACAGCTCGTTCATCAGCAGCGCCGTCACGCTGTCCAGCAGGAAGGTCGCGCTGGTGTCCGCGGTTTCCAGGCAGGACAGCAGATGCTTGCCGCATTCCAGGGTTTCAAAGCCCAGCCCCGCCCGGTCGGCAATGTGCCGCCGGATGCGCGCCCGGTCTTCCTCGTCCACCGGAATCATGGTGGCGACGTAGTAATGGGTTCCCCCCGCCGCCAGGGACACAGCCAGGTTCTGCGCCAGGCTGGATTTCCCATTTTTCGCCCCGCCGGAGATCAAGTAGGTCATTTCGCTGCCTCCACGGTGAATTTGTCTCCCTGTCGAATCTCGTCCAGATAGCCGTCGTCAATGCCTGCCTGGTCAAAGGTCGCCATGTCGTTCATAATGGCGTAGGCGGCTTCCAGCACCTGGAAGGCAATGGGGCAGCCGCTGCCCTCACCCAGGCGCATGCCCAGCAGCAGCATGGGTTTCAAGTCCATGGCATCCATAGCCAGCTGATAGCCGATCTCAAAGGAGGCATGACTGGGCACCAGATAGCCCCGGACATTGGGGCACAGCCGAACCGCGCACAGCGCCGCGATGGCGGAAATAAAGCCGTCGATCACCACCGGACGGCGGGTTGCCGCCGCTCCTAGAAACGCGCCGCACATGGCTGCCACGTCAAAGCCGCCCACCTTGGCCAGCACATCCACCACGTCCGCCCGGTTGGGCTGGTTCACCACGATGGCCTGGCGAATGACCTGCTTTTTCTTCCGGAAGCTTTCGTCGGTAATGCCGCCGCCCCGACCAGTCACTGCCTCCACATCCACATCCAGCAGCACCGCCTCAATGGCGGAGGAGGTGGTGGTGTTGCCGATGCCCATTTCCCCGATGCCCAGCACCTGGGCGTCGGTGGCTTTGGCTACCTCCGCGCCGGTAAGGATGGCCCGCAGTGCCTGCTCCCGGGTCATGGCGGGGCCAACCGCCATGTTCCGGGTACCGTAGGCGATCTTCCGGTTCAGCACCCTTGGCTCCCGAATGTCCGCGTTGACCCCCACGTCACAAACGGTAATGCCGCAGCCGAAATGCTTAGCCAGCACGGAGGCTCCGGTTTTGGCGTGGGTCAGATTGATGGTCTGCATCAACGTCACGGACTGGGGAGAGCTGGATACCCCCTCCGCCACCACACCGTTGTCCGCGGCGAAGACCAGCAGATGCTTTTTGTCCACCCGGCTGCATACCTTTCCGGTGATACCCGCCAGCTGGATGGACAGTTCTTCCAGCCGTCCCAGACTTCCGGGGGGCTTGGCAAGCTGGGCCTGGCGGCGGCGAGCCGCGTCCATGGCTCCTTCCTCCAAAGGTGCGATGGCATTCAACAATGCGTTCAGTTCCCTTTCCATATACATTCCTCCGTGAGAATGTGATCTTCCAGCCAGCGAACCGACCCTTCCCCCTGGGGCAGCTCCAGCGTAACGGTTGCCTCGGGGCATTTCTCCGCGGCGGCGCGCAGCAGCGGCTCCATGGGGAGGGTCCCCTCTGTCAGAGCGCTGTGGGTATCGGCGTCGCCCGCGTTATTGTGAATATGAAAATGCCGGATAGATTCCCCGCAGCGCGCCACCCAGTCCAGCACCGGAATCGGGGAATAGGCGTTCACATGGCCCACATCCAGGCACAGCCCCAAACGCGGACTGTCCGCCGCCCGGACAATGTCCAGCAGCAGCTCCGGCTCCGGCTCCAGCACATTTTCCAGGCACAGGGTAATTCCCTCCGGAATCTCCCAGGCGAACTCCCGCCAGAATTGTGCCGACTGCTCCCGGTACCAGACCGGATAGTACAGCCAAGGGTTATACCCTCCATGGAGCACCACCTTGTCCGCCCCAAAATGTACCGCCGCCGCCAGGGCCTGCCGGTAGCGCAGCCGGGCCAGTTCCCTGGCCCGGGGGTCGATGGCGCAGGGGAACAGCTCGTTATAGGGGCCGTGGAGCACCCGGCGGGGAATCCCCGCCAGCTTCTGCCGCACAGAGGCCTCCGTCTCCTGCCAGTGCTCCTCCAGATTCCAGGCAGTGCAGAATTCTGCGATTTCCAGGCCCAGGCCATGGGCCCGGGCAAGGATCTGGGCCTGGGGGTCGATGGTGGAAAGGTAGATCTTTTCCCGCTCCATCTCTCATTCCTCCCGACGGGCATCCATCATGCCATATTTTGTTTTCAGCCGGTCAAGCTTTTCCAGCAGAGGACGGCTGAACAGCAGCAGTGTCACGCCGCAAGCCAGGCCGTGCTGCAAATTGTACGGCAGTCCCGCGCCAAACACCGTTGCCGCGTACTTCCAGGAAAGCCGGGTGCTGACGGTAAACAGGGTGCAGCAGTCCAGCAGCGGCCCGATCACCACAACGATCAGTCCAAAGCCAAACACCGCCAGCGCCACGGGATTGCGCACCGGAAAGCGCCGGTGGAACAGCGCTCCAGCCAGGAAGCCCGCCAGGCCGTAGGCCATCATCTGCCAGGGCGTCCACGGCCCCTGGCTGAAAAAGAAATTGCTGGCAAAAGCCCCCACCGCGCCGCAGACAAAGCCGGACTCCGCCCCCAGGGCAATGCCGGTTATCATCAAAATGGCGGTCATGGGCTTGAAATTGGGAATCAGCACAGCCACCCGGGAGACTACCGCCAGGGCGCACAGCACCGCCAGGGTCACCAGCTCCCGGGCCTGGGGCTTTCGGGTCTCAAAGGCCAGGAAAAAGGGCACCATGGTTTCCACGATCATCAGCGTGCTGGTGAGGTAATACCACCGGCCATGGAGCCTGGTCCCCAGAAACAGGGTCAGCGGGATCAGCACCAGAATCACAGCCAGGCTGGCCAGGGTGGATTTTCTCATTGTCCGTCCCCCCTGTTTTTCCGGTACAGCGCCGTCACCTCGTCAGCAGTCACCGCATTGCGGAAGACGCACCGGCTCATCCGGTTGGCGGCGGTGGTATAGAAGCTGTTCTGTCCAAAGAAGCGCCGGGGCGTGTCCGTGGTTACGATCTGGCCGTCAAAGAACATACTCACCAGATCGGCATATTCCGCGCAGAATTCCACATCGTGAGATACCAACACCAGCGTCATGCCCCGGGACTTCAGCGTTTGCAGGATTTTGGCGAATTTTCCTTTAAAGAAGCAGTCCATGCCCTTGGTCGGCTCGTCCAGGAACAGAAGCCTGGGCTGGGTCAGCAGCACCTTGGCCAGAGCGGCGCGCTGCTGCTCGCCGCCGGACAGGTCGTAAGGGTGGCTGTCCAGCAGTCCGGCAACGGCACAAGTCTGGGCCACAGTCTGGATTTGTTCCGAATCCCGGCACATTTCCTCCAGATCCTCCCGGAGGGTTTTCCCCACAAACAGGCTTTTGGGATCCTGGGGCAGCATGGCGGCGCAGCCCTGGTACAGCTCCCCGGGGCGGTAGCGCTTCAGCGGTTTCCCGAAAATCTCCACCTGCCCCCGGTAAGGCTTGCAAATGCCGCAGGCGGCCTTTAGGGTGGTGGTTTTTCCCGCGCCGTTGCCGCCGACGATGGCGAAAATGCATCCCCGGGGAACGGTCAGCTCCACCCCCCGAAGGACATCCGGGCTGTCCTTTTCATACCGGAACCACACCTGCCGCAAGCACAGCGCCGGGTCACCCGTCTCCGGCAGAGTGGGCGCCGATTCCGGCTCGTTCACAGTGATGGGCCGGTTTTCCAGCGCTCCGGTCAGCCAGCCCCGGCCCTCCCGGACGGTCATGGGACACGTCCCCTCTCCCCCGGCGCCGTAGAACACCCGGGCGGGTGTGGGCAGGGCGGCGAACAGCTGGCTTTCCTGCCGCCACAGCAGCTGCGCCACCTGGCGGGGGCTGCCGTTGGCGGTAACGCGGCCGTCTTCCATCATCACCACCCGGTCGGCATAGGGGAAGATGTCCTCCAGCCGGTGCTCCGTGAGGATGACGGTGGTGCCCAGCTCCAGGTTGATCTTCCGAACAGTATTCAAAAAATCCGAAGCGGCAATGGGATCCAGCTGACTGGTAGGCTCGTCCAGGATCAGAACCTCTGGGTGCATCGCCATAATGGACGCCAGATTCAGCAGCTGCTTTTGTCCGCCGGAGAGGGTCTCCACATCCCGGTGGAACCAATCCTGGATGCCAAAATAGCAGGCCATTTCCGCCACCCGCAGCCGCATGGCCTTTGGATCCTCCCCCAGGCTCTCCAGGCCGAAGGCCAGCTCGTGCCAGACCTTGTCGGTGACGATCTGATCCTCCGGCGACTGCATGACGAAGCCGATTCTCCGGGCTTGGTCGTGCTGGCTGACCTGCTCCAGGGGCTGGCCGTCCAACAATACGGCGCCGCTGCGGCTGCCATAGGGGGTCAGCACCGATTTGAGGTGGCGCAGGAGGGTGGTTTTGCCGCTGCCGCTTTTGCCGCAGAGCACCACATATTCCCCCTTTTCCACGGTAAAATCCACCCCGTCCAAGGTTCGACGCTGGGCATTGGGGTAGGAAAAGGTCAGATTCTGGATTTGGAAATGTGCCATTGGACGGCCTCCTTTAGTTGCATTGCCGGGGGAATCAGCAAAAACAGGCAGTACGCGGCCAGGCCCCAGGTTGGCCGGTCAATCCGCAGTACCGGGGTAAAGGCCGCCCCGGTTCCTCCCGCCCCAATCACCCCGGCAGCCAGCACCGCCATCCAAGCAATGAGGCCGATGTCCCGCCCGGTCAGACGGTAGATCTGAAAGCTGGTACGCCTCGCCCCGCCGTAGCCCCGGGCCCGCATGGAATCGGCGGTGACAATGCTCCCCTCCAGCGCCCAATCGGTGAGGGCGGAGAGCACATGCATCCCTGCCGAGATCTTCTCCTTCCAGGAGGCGCCCTCGGCCACGCCCTTGCCGATGCACATTCTGGCCCCGGCGATCTGCCGGGCCTTCCGAGTCAAGCTGGGAATCAACCGCAGAATCATCACCAGCAGCAGCGACAACGAGGGGATCAGCCTGCCGAACAGGCAGATGAACTTATCGCTGGTGAGAACCCGGCTGTAGCAGCCAAACCACAGCAGCATCACCACAAACATACCGGCGATGGTCATGCCGTAAGCCAGGGCCTCCCAGGTATAGGGCCTGCCGAACACCGTAAAGAGCACCCACTGCCCATAATGGTTGAACAGCGGGTTCAGACCGGACAGCACCGCGAACAGGGGCACCAGCCCCAAAATCCGGCCCCAGCCCGGACGGCCATAGAGCAGGAGGCTGTACACCGCCGCTCCCAAGGCCCCTGCCGCCAGGTACGCAGGGTGCTGAATCACCACGGAAAATCCAATGACACCCAGAAAGAACAGGAAATTGGTCAGCGGGTGACACTGGGCAAACGCATCCCTTTGCATAAACAAAAAAGTCCCCTTTCGGGGACTTTGGGACAGCGCAGCAAAACACCGCCGCTCCAGGCAAACCGCAACCGCCCGACCGTCCCCAAGAGTCTGGCGCGTTCCATCAAGGCCTGTATTCCGACTCCGGACGCATCTGTGCGGAAAGCCTTCTCGGATTGATCCAATGACTTCCTGCGGCTGAAAAATGTCCGTCTACGGCGGCTTGGTACCGTTGGGATTTTCCCATTCCAAAATACCTTGACAGGATTGATATCGTGTGCCTATCCGCTTTCCTCAGCAAAAGAACAATTTAGCGCCCTAACGCCTCCCCTGATAGGGGAGGTGGCCCGGCGTAAGCCGGGTCGGAGGGGTGCACCCCTCAGTCAGCTTCGCTGACAGCTCCAGGGAGCCTTGGGCAAGCCGCCC
>CAYYGF010000071.1:0-9766 GCA_964471315.1 uncultured Oscillospiraceae bacterium
GCTCCCGGCACTGCTCGTCGGTATCGAAGTCGAAGTCCTCGTTCTGGTCGATGAAGCGGTAGCTGGAAAGGGCCAGGTTGGCCTTGATGCCGGACTGGGCCACGGCTTCGGCGGTGGCGTTGGGGTAATAGTACAGATCCGACACGGAGGTGACGCCGAAGCGCAGACACTCCGCGATGGACAGCAGCGCCGCGGCCTTGGCGCACCGGGAGTCCATTTTGGCCTCCTTTTGCAGCAGCGCCTGGAGGGCCTCGGTGTTGCTCAGATCGTCGGTGAAGCTGCGCAGCACGGAGGTAGCCAGGTGGGTGTGGCAGTTCATGAGGCCCGGGATGGCCACCATGCCCGTGCCCTCGATGATGGTTTGCGGGGCCTCTTTCGGGGGCTGCTTGGACAAAAAGACGATTTTTCCATCGGTGATGCCGATATACGCGCCGAACAGAACCTCCATTCTGGGATTCATGGTCACGGCGGTGACATTCGAGATTAAGGTATCCAAGGGAATTCCTTCCTTTCGCTAGCGTTACATCAAAGCAAACAATTCTTCCTTCTGCCGCAGCACATCGTCGATTTTTTCAATGTACTGCTCCGGAAATTTCGGGTTTTGGAAGCGGCGCAATGTGCCGTCGGGGAGGTTAACCTTGTTCATGCCGCCTCCGCCCAGGGAAAGAATGGTGTGAACTTCCTCCATCATGTAAATATTGTACAGGCAGTCTAAGCCATCCCGGCTCCAGCCCACGTTTTCAAAGCTGCCGGACATGTATTTCTGGCGGTAGAGGTAGTAGGGCTTGTAGCCCAGGGCGCGGAGGGTATCGTTGGCATAGGCCACCATCTGGCTCACCGTTTCCGGGGTGGACAGGCCCTCCCGCTTTTCAAACAGGTCGGCGCCCTTTTTCAGCGCCAGGGTGTGGACGGTGATGTTGGCAGGCCGGAGTGCGGCCACGGTGTCCAGGGAACGGCGGAAACCGTCATAGGTGTCCGTGGGCAGGCCGGCGATCAGATCCATGTTGACGGCGGAAAAGCCGGCGTCCACCGCTTCTTGATAGGCCCGGAGCACGTCGGCGCCGGTATGGGGGCGGCCGCAGGCCCGGAGGACGGAGTCTTCCATGGTTTGGGGATTGATGCTCATGCGGTTCGCACCGTGAAGCCGGATGGCCCGGAGCTTTCCCAAGTCCAGGGTGTCGGGACGGCCCCCCTCCACGGTGAATTCGATACACCGGGACAGGTCAATCGTGTCCCCAATGGTATCCAGCAGGCGAACCATCTGGGGCTCCGTCAAGGTGGTGGGGGTTCCGCCGCCGATGTAGACGGTGCGCACCTGCTTGCCGGAGGTGCGCAGCAACTGGGCGGTACAGGCAATCTCTTTGGCGAGGGCCTCCAGGTAGGGCTCCAGCAGTTCCGTCTTTTTGCCGATGGTGCGACTGACAAAGCTGCAATAGCTGCACCGGGTGGGGCAGAAGGGAATGCCCACATACAGGGAAATATCCCCGCTCTGAAGAAGGGACGCGGCCTTCACGGTGGAGAGGGAGCAGTCCACAGCGAATCTTTGCCGGTCAGCGGTGACGTAGTAGACATCCCCCAGAAGCTTCTGGGCAGAGGCGGGTGTTCCGCCTTCCAGCAGGTGCCGGGTGGTAATTTTGGTGGGCCGGACGCCAGCCAGAGCGCCCCAGGCAGGGGGTGTGGGGAGCAGCTGCTTTGCCGCCAAAAAATAGCTCTGCTGCAAAATCCGGCGGCGCAGGCGCACTGTTTCCTCCGACGTTTTCAGCCGGCGGGACGCGGCGGCGGTTTTGCCGCCAACGGTGATCTTTGCCGTGGCGGTGAGCCAGGTGCTGCCCCGGTGCAGGGTGGAGACGGCCTCCCCCTGGGTATCCTCCGGGAACAGGGCCAGCTGGAGCTGCTCCACGGCATAGCGGTCATCGTGACCGTTGAGCGTTAGTTTCATAGCGTTCCTTTTGTCCTTTCGGATGTTCGGCCATGCGGGTAGGGTGGCTTGCCCGCAAGCCGCCGGTCAATGGGAGAACGGCGGGCTGAGGGCAGCCCACCCTACCATCGTCAGCACAGATAGGGATTGTGGCGCTTTTCTTCGTCCAGGGTGGAGGTCTCCCCGTGGCCGGGGAGAACCCACAGGTTCGCTTCCAGAGCGGCCAGGCGGCGCAGAGAGGCCTGCATGGAAGGCCAGCTGCCACCGGGCAGATCGGTACGGCCGCAGCTTCCGGCGAACAGGGTGTCCCCGGAGAACAGGGCGTTTTCCGTCAGCAGGCAGACGGAGCCGGGGGTATGGCCGGGGGTCTGGAGCACGGTGATGTCCAGCCCTGCCAGGTGCAGAACCGTTCCCTCGGCGTAGGTTTTGGTATAATACAGGGGCCCGGCGGTCATCCGGGAGGGCATGGACAGGTCGTCGGCGCAGAGGTAGACATCGCATTGGGTATCCGCGGCCAGATCCCGGACCGCGCCCACATGGTCAAAATGGCCGTGGGTCAGCAAAATGGCCTCCAGGGTCAGGCCCAGCTCGTACAGCTTGTCCGTGATGACCTCCGGGGTATAGCCCGGGTCGATGACACAGCAGGTTTTGGAGGCTTCGTCATGGATAATATAGCAGTTGGTCTGGTAAGCTCCCAGGGTCAGAATGTGGACCTTCAACATAAAATCCCTCCTTGGATTGCGGACTTTGGGGTGTTATTTTCTTCTGGGGGTGTCCATGAGCTGGTCGGTGTCCAGGATCAGGGTCACGGGGCCGTCGTTGACGGAGGCCACCTTCATATCGGCACCGAATTGGCCGTGCTGGGGCGGATAGCCCAGCGCGGCGCAGTCGGCCAGGAATTTCTCGTACAGGGCATTGCCCAATTCCGGGCCCGCCGCGTCGGTGAAGCTGGGGCGGCGGCCCTTGCGGCAGTTGCCGTAGAGGGTGAACTGGCTCACCACCAGCACCTCGCCGCCGATGGCGTCCAGGCCCAGGTTCATTTTGCCGTTTTCGTCCTCGAAAACCCGAAGGCTCAGGGCTTTTTCCGCCAGATAGCGGCATTCCTTTTCCGTATCATTGGGGCCGACCCCCAGCAGGATCAGAAAGCCCCGGCCGATTTTGCCCACCACCTGGCCGTCAATGGTGACGGAGGCGGAGAGGACTCTTGTTAATACCGCGCGCATAGTACGCTCCTTTCAAGGCTCCTCTTACGGGGATGTGTCGCCAAAGACGGCTGAGGGGTAAGGCTCCCCTTGAGGGGAGCTGTCGCCGAAGGCGACTGAGGGGTGCATCCCCCGTTGAACCAAAATGTCCAAAAGATTCTGGCAAACGCCACTGAAGTTATGGGTAATATCTGTGTTGTAATAGCGAAGCACCATAATACCAAGAGACTGAAAATAAGCAGTCCGCTTGGCGTCATACGAAATCCCATCTGTTTCCTAATGCTGGGAACCATCCAGTTCAATGACCAGCTTTGCTTTGTGACAGTAGAAATCGGCGATGTAGCTGCCGATGATCTCCTGCCTGCGAAACCGGGGAGAACAATAACGGAGAAAGTCGTACCATAGATGCCGTTCTTCTTTCGTCATGTTTTTGCGCAGTTCTCTTGCGAAGGGGGTAATGGATTTCTTTCTGGGTTTGTACATCGTCGTTCACCCCTCAGTCACGGCTTTGCCGTGCCAGCTCCCCTGGTAGGGGAGCCAAACCCCTCAGTCACGGCTTCGCCGTGCCAGCTCCCCTGGTAGGGGAGCCTTAATTTTGCCCTCTGCGGGAGCCGGTGACGTCCCGGATATTCAGCAGCTTCTTGCGGACGGATTCCAATTCGGCTACGTCCTTGACCTCGAAGCGGATGATGATGGTGCTGCGGCCGCCGGGGAGATCCTTGGCGTTCAGCTCCTTAACCCTGACCCGGGAGGTGCTCATCACCGTGGCCACATCCAGAACCAGACCATCTCTCGTGATGCAATCCAGCTCCAATGTGGTCTCGAAGGGCTGCTCCTCTTGCGCGGCCCAGCGAACCCGAACCCAGCGGGCGGCCTGCCGGGGGTCGTCCCGGTTGGCGGCGTTGGGGCAGTCCGCCCGGTGGACGCTGACGCCGAAGCCCTTGGTGATGAAGCCCACAATGGCGTCCCCGGGCACGGGGGTGCAGCATTTGGCGAACTTGATCATGCAGGACTCGATATCCTCTACGATCACGCCGTTGACGGCGTGGCGGTTGCGCAAAACAGCTTCGGAATCCGGCTTGACCCGCAGGGGATTCTGAGGAAGCCGATCTGCGGTCTGCGCCTTGATGGCCCGGGTCACATCGTCCCGGATGCGGCCCACGGCCTTGGTGGCGGTGAGGCCGCCGTAGCCGATGGCGGCGTACATGTCGTCCCAGGTGTCGAAGGACAGCTTTTTCAGCAGGTGGGGTTCCAGCTCCGGGTCGAACAGGGCGGTCAGGGGCAGGCCCTCCCGCTTCAGCTCGGACTCAAAGGAGGCCCGGCCATGGACGATGTTTTCCTCCCGCTTTTCCTTCTTGAACCACTGCTTGATCTTGGTGCGGGCCTGGTTGCTCTTACAGATGGTCAGCCAGTCTCGGCTGGGGCCCTTGGCGGACTTGGAGGTGAGAATCTCCACAATGTCGCCGTTTCGCAGCTTGGTGTCGATGTTGGCGATGCGGTTGTTCACCTTGGCACCGATCATGGAGTTGCCCACCCCGGAGTGGATGGCATAGGCAAAGTCAATGGGGGTGGAGCCGGCGGGTAGGGATACGATCCGGCCCTTGGGGGTGTAGACGAACACCTCGTCGTCGAACATGTCGATTTTCAGAGACTGGACAAATTCCTCCGCGTCGGAATCCTGCTGGCTTTCCAACAGGCGGCGGACCCACTCGAAATCCTTTTCACTGCCGGCGCCGGTGCCCTGCTTGTACTTCCAGTGGGCGGCGATGCCGTATTCCGCGGTCTCGTGCATCTCCCAGGTGCGGATCTGCACCTCGAAGGGGATGCCCTGGGAGCCGATGACCGTGGTGTGCAGGGACTGGTACATGTTGGGCTTGGGGGTGGAGATATAGTCCTTGAACCGGCCGGGCACCAGGTTGAACAGGTCGTGGATGTGTCCCAAGACGTTGTAGCAGTCGGGAATGGTGTCCACGATCACCCGGAAGGCGTAGATGTCGTACAGCTCGTCCATGGTCTTGCCCTGGGCCTGCATTTTCCGGTAGATGGAGTAGACGTGCTTGATGCGGCCGTAGGTCTTGTTGCGGATGCCCACGCTGTTTAAGCGCTGGGTGATCTTGTTCTGAATGGTGGCCATGAAGGTCTCGTCCTGCTCCTTGTGGGAAAGCAGATAGGATGTGATTTCGTTGTAGGCGTTGGGAACCAGGTAGCGCAGAGACAGATCCTCCAGCTCCCATTTGATGCGCTGCATGCCGAGCCGGTGGGCCAGAGGGGCGTAGATGTCCATGGTCTCCCGGCATTTTTTGATTTGCTTCTCCGGGGTCTGGTACTGCATGGTGCGCATGTTGTGCAGCCGGTCGGCGATTTTGATGAGCACCACCCGGATGTCTTTGGACATGGCCATGAACATTTTGCGCAGGTTTTCCATTTGGGCCTGCTCGGAGGTGGAGAAATTGGCCCGGGTCAGCTTGGTGACGCCCTCCACCAGCTCCGCCACGGTGGTACCGAATAGCTTCTCAATGTCCTCGTGGGAGGCGTCGGTGTCCTCAATGCAGTCGTGAAGCAATGCGCCCAGAATGGCGTCGCTGTCCAGGCCCATCTCCGCCACGATCTGGGCCACGGCCAGGGGATGGATGATATAGGGGGAGCCGTCCTTGCGCTTCTGGTACTGGTGCTTGGCATTGGCGTATTCCACGGCCTTGTCGATCAGGGCCATGTCCGCGCCGGGCAGATGCTTGGCAATGGCGGAGCACATGGCGGTATAGTGCTGTTCAAAGGTTTCCATATCTTTCAGCTCTCTTTCGCGTGCAGCAGGCGCTGCATGGTCTGGCTTTGGGTTAAGTCGGCTTTGGTGTCACCGGGGGTCAGCCGGATGGCGATGTATTTGTGCTGCCGGGTCAAGTTCAGCAGCCCCACGTCCTGGAAAATGTCCAGGCAGGTCAGAAGCTGCCCCAGGGACAGGGGACGGTTGGCCCAGCGGACGATCTTGCGGCACAGGCAGATGGGAGATTCCTGGGTTACAGGAGCGCTGGAGGCGGCCAGATACCGCCATACCATGGCCAGGGTGGCCCGATCCGGCAGAAGCCGGGCTGCATCGCTGGCGGTTAGGCTGCCTCCCAGCAGCGCCCGGTAGCCGGAGGCGTCGGGAGAACACTCCGCATGGCAGCTGGGGCGGATGTCCAGTACGTTCATCTGTACGGTGCGTTCTCCCCGGTATTCGTTGATCTGGGGCGTAAAGGCGATGTCCACCACGTCTCCGGACTGAATAGAGACGGCCTGGGGGGTGGCGGAAAAATAGATGGCGTTGACACCGGTGCGGCCGCTGCGCAGCCGCAGGCGCATGTGCCGTCCGCCGCCCACCATGGCGATGCGCTCGATGGTGAGATTTTTCATCATCAGCACCGGCTTGGGGCAGCAGTTGCCGCAGGGCTCCAGCACCTCCAGAGATTCGATGTTGGGGATGGTCAGCAGTTCCGCCGGAATGGCGCAGTCCACATCCAGAGAGGTGCGGGGGGTCTCGTCGGAATAGAAGCCTGCGGCCAGGGCGCAGATCTGACGGCGAAATTCCGGGATGTTGCTTCGGTTGATGGTAAAGCCCGCCGCCAGCTCGTGGCCGCCGTAGCTTTCCAGCAGCGGTGACAGGGCGGTGAGGGAGGTAAACAGGTTGAAGCCGCCGTGGCTGCGGGAGCTGGCCTTGCCGTGCTCGCCGTCCAGGCAGATCAGAAAGGCGGGGCAGGCGTACTCCTCGGCGATGCGGCTGGCTACGATGCCCACCACGCCCTGGTGCCAGCTTTCGTCGGCCAGGACAATGGCCTCCGGCGGCGCACCGCTGGGAAGCATGGCCACCGCCTGCCGGTAGATTTCCGATTCCACCGCCTGGCGCTGGCGGTTCAGGTCACAAAGCTGCCGGGCGACTTCTCCGACCCGGACAGAATCCTCGGTCAAAAACAGCTCCAAGGCCAGGTCGATCTGGCCCATCCGGCCGGCGGCGTTGATTCGGGGGGCCAGAATGAAGCCAATGGAGGAGGCGCTGACGGTTTTGGGGTCGCAGCCGCTTTCTGCCATCAGCGCGGCGATGCCGGGGCGCTTGGTATGGCGCAGGGCCTCCAGGCCCCGGGCCACAAAGACCCGGTTTTCCCCCTGAAGGGGCATGACGTCCGCCACGGTGCCCAGGCAGACCATGTCGGCGTACTCTTGCAGCACGGCCTCCTGGTCGCCGCAGAGGGCACTGGCCAGTTTGAAGGCCACGCCCACGCCGGAGAGGTTTTTGTGGGGGTACCCCCCATCAACACGATGGGGATCCACCACCGCGGCGGCCTGGGGCAGGGAGTCCTTGCACTCGTGGTGGTCGGTGATGACCAGGTCGATGCCCAGCTCCCGGCACAGCGCCGCTTCTGTTAAAGCGGTGATGCCGCAGTCCACGGTGATGATGAGTTTCACACCTTCGCTGCTCAGTTGGCGAATGGCGATGGGGTTTAAGCCGTAGCCCTCCTCCAGACGGCCGGGAATATAGCTGACCACCTCCGCTCCATGGCGGCGCAGAAAATCCGTCAGCAGGCAGGTGGAGGTGATGCCGTCCACATCATAGTCGCCGAATACGGCGATTTTTTCCCCCTGGGCCATAGCCAGACCCACCCGGCCCGCGGCCCGATCCATGTCGGTCATCAAAAACGGATCCAGCAGGGGGGCGCTGCAGTCCAGGTACTGATGGGCCATGGCGCTGTCCCGGATGCCCCGGGAGGCCAGCACCATGGCGGCCAGAGGCGCGTAGCCTGCCCTTACCAGGGCATTGACGGAGCCAGCGTCCGGTTCGTTCACATTCCAAATTCCGTATTTCACAATCCCACACATCCAATAATAACATTTTCCCTTTATTATAGCAAAAAAATGGCGGATGTACAATAGGGAGTTCGCTTTTTTTGCCGTGGATGGCCAGCGGCGGCGGACCATGCGCGCCCGGCGCGGTAGGATGCTGGCATCTTCCCATTTCGGCGCGGGAACCGGAGGGCATAGAGAAAGCCCCCTTCGGGAGCAGCCGGGAAGGGAATGCTGTCAGCAAACCCTTCGGGGTCCCTTGGGGGGCGATTGCCAATAGGATGGTGGAACAACAGGCGGCATGATCACAAAGACCCTGCCGGAGATTTCGGCAGGGTCTTTATGCGAACTTAGTTCAAAGCAGCCTTGGCCTTCTCCACAACAGCGGCGAAAGCGGCGCTGTCCTGGATGGCCATCTCGGACAGGCTCTTGCGGTTCATCTCGATACCGGCCTTCTTCACGCCGTTCATGAAGGTGGAGTAGTTCATGCCGTAGGGAGCGACGGAAGCGCTGATACGGGCGATCCACAGGCGGCGGTAGTCACGCTTCTTCTGCTTGCGGCCAGCGAACGCGTAATTGCCGGACTTCATGACCTGCTGCTTGGCCATCTTGAAGTGCTTGGACTTGGAACCCCAGTAGCCCTTGGCCAGCTTCAGGGTAGCATTTCTTCTCTTGCGCGTCATCATCGCGCCTTTCACTCTTGCCATTTTTCAGTATCCTCCTTCTGCCTTACTTGTAGGGAATCATTTTCTTGATTGCGCTGACATTGGTCTGGTCAGCGTAAGCGGTCTCACGCAGATGGCGGGTACGCTTGGTGGTCTTCTTGGTCAGAATGTGGCTCTTGAAAGCGCGGGCTCTCTTCACCTTACCGGTCTTGGTCAGGTTGAATCTCTTTTTCGCACCGCTATGGGTCTTCAGCTTGGGCATAAGTGGTTCTCCTTCCGTTATCTTTTGTACAAAGCCTTACTTGTTATTCTTGGGGGTCAGGAACATCGCCATGAAGCGGCCCTCCAGTTTGGGGTTCTTTTCCATGGTGGCGACCTCAGCACAGCTCTGGGCAAAATCCAGCAGCAGCTTCTCGCCCAGGTTGGTGTGTGCCATTTCCCGGCCGCGGAAGCGGACACTGACCTTCACCCGGTTGCCGTCCGCCAGGAACTTCTGGGCAGACTTGACCTTGGTATTCAAGTCGTTGGTGTCGATGCTGGGGCTCATGCGGATCTCCTTGATCTCCACAACCCGCTGGTTCTTCTTGGCATCCTTCTCCCGCTTCTTCTGATCGTAGCAGAATTTGGAATAGTCCATGATTTTACAGACGGGAGGGGTAGCGTTGGGAGAAATCTTCACCAGATCCATGCCCTGTTCCTCCGCCATGGCGTTGGCCTGGGCAGCGGACATGATGCCCAGCTGGGCGCCGTCGGCGCCGATCAGGCGGATCTCCTTATCCCGGATTTCCTCGTTGAGCTGATGGTCTAACTTTGCGATGGTAAGCACCTCCAAATAAACAACAAAAAGCGGATGCCAAAGCATCCGCACCATGTTCGCAGAATCCCGCAGGGGGAAACAGAATATGGACCGTTTCGCGTGAGCTGACGGTGAGGCGGATGTTCAGCCTTCTTTATTACCCCGGTATTTTAGCACACCCACACCAAAAAGTCAAGGACTTTTTCCTGGAATGCAAAATGCTGCATGCAGAATGCATCGTGGAGGTATTTCATCGGAAATCCTTTCAAAAAGGCATATCGACTTCCCCCAGCAGACAGATAAAGGATTGTTTGCCGAACCAGCCAAAGCCTCCCCTTTTAGGGGAGGTGGGCCGCCGTAAGGCGGCTCGGAA
>CAYYGF010000072.1:0-9662 GCA_964471315.1 uncultured Oscillospiraceae bacterium
GGCGCTTACCAACCATCATCAGCAGGCCGCGGCGGGAGTGGTTGTCGTGCTTGTGAACCCGCAGATGCTCGGTCAGCTCGTTGATGCGGGCGGTGAGGATGGCAACCTGAACCTCGGGAGAACCGGTGTCGCCCTCGTGAGTCGCGTTGTCCAGGATGACCTGGGTCTTCTTTTCCTTCTGGATCATTGTGTTTTCCACCTTTCGATAACAGAACCCGGGAGCCAAGTAGGGGGCTAGTGGAATGCCGGTTCGGCTTTCTCCCTCAACTGAGCAGCGGGTTTACAAATTTTGAACTGGTCAAAGCCAGCCTTTTAATGATATCATAAGTTTTCCCAATTGTAAAGAAAAAATTGACCGTTTGCGAAAAAATGCGTTATTTCCCATGGAGCAGGCGCTTTTTCAAAAAAGCCCGAACGTGCATGGACGCATCCCCGGCCAGAGCTTTTTTCAGATTGCCGATATGCAGAAGCAGCAGCAACCCTCCGGCCAGCACCGCTACGGCGATTTCCTGCCAGGTGCCGCCAAAGAGAATCACCATCACCGGGAACAACACACCGACAAACAGGGGAAACGCCACGGCGCAGTCCAGCAGTATCATCAACCCCAGAGCGGAGAACAGCACCACAGGCACGAACCAGAGCCGGTAATAGACCACCAGACCGCCAAAGGCCGCCAGCCCCTTTCCACCCTTGAAATGGTGAAACACCGGAAAACAGTGCCCCAGCATGGCCCCGACGCAGGCCAGCATGCCGGCAACCCGGAGGTTGGGAAACAGCAGCTGAGCCAGCTTGCCCGAGAAGAAGGATTTGAAAACGTCAAACACCATGACCACCGCGCCGGAACGCCAGCCCAGCACCACCAGGGTGTTGGTAGCCCCCAGATTACCGGTGCCGTTTTCCGACAGGTCAACATGTTTCCGCCGGCCCAGCAGCGAGGCCGGGCTGAGACCGCCGATGAGGTAGCCAATCAAAATGCTGTAAAAAACGTTCATAATTCTTTCCTTTCAAATCCGACGCCAATGCGATTTATCGGATTATGGAACAAATTTACACAACATTTATATTATATCCGCCGCAGGGAAAAATGCAAGGCATTTGTGCGGCTACTGTTTTCCTTTCGGGCAACACCGCACAGTGGGGACTGTGGGCTTCGGCGGATCTTTTGCCCCATTATGCGGTGTTGCCCTAGAAAAATGCAGAGCACGGAAAATCCGCGCTCTACACTGTAAATCCCGTTACGCCTTTTTGGCTGTTTCCTTCCCCGCATGGATGGCGTCCCAGTTGGCCCGGTTGGCCCGGGTGGTCACTGCCAGCACTTCTTCCGCCAGGGCGTCGGTGAGCTGTCCGGGCTGCAGGCGCCAGCGCCAGTTGAAGCCAACGGTGCCGGGCTGGTTCATCCGGGCGGTGTTGGGCAGGCCCAGGTGATCCTGGATGGGCACGATGCAGTCCTTGGCCACGGAGGTCATGGCCAGGTTGATGAGCACCTTGTACATCTCCGCTTCGGGAGTATCGTGATTGCACAAATAATCCCGCACCTGCTTCTTGGCGGCGGCGGAAAGCCCCGCGTACCAGCCCGCCACGGTCTCGTTGTCATGGGTGCCGGTGTAGACCACGCAGTTGGCGTTGTAGTTATGGGGCCAGTAGTCGTTGGAGCAGGCGATGTCCGCCGGGTCTACCGCGAACTGCAGCACCTTCATGTTGGGGTAGCCGCTGTCCCGAACCAGCTTGCGGACGCCATCGGTCATGAGGCCCAGATCCTCGGCGATGACCTGGACATCCCCCAGCCGGGCGTGAATGGCCCGGAACAGCTCCATGCCGGGCCCCTTTTCCCAGTGGCCGTTTTTGGCGGTGGACTCGGTAGCCGGGATGGAGAAATACTCGTCAAAGCCCCGGAAATGGTCAATGCGCACCACATCGTACAGCTGGAAGCTGTGCCACATCCGGGTGACCCACCAGTCGTAACCTGTGGCCCGGTGGTAATCCCAGCGGTACAGGGGATTGCCCCAGACCTGGCCGTCAGCGGCGAAGGCATCCGGCGGGCAGCCGGCGATGGCGGTGGGGGCGTTGTGTTCGTCCAGCTGGAACAGCTCGGGGTGGGCCCACACGTCCGCGCCATCCGGAGAGACGTAGATGGGAATATCGCCCACGATCTGGATGTGCTTGGCGTTGGCGTAGGCCTTCAAGCGGCTCCACTGCTCCATGAACTGGAATTGCAGGTATTTCTGGAACTCAATGTCAAAATACAGCTCCCGGTTGTAGTAATCCCGGGCAAAGCCCCAGTGCATCCGGATATCCTCCGGCCAGCTGCGGAAGGGCGCCTCGTTGAAAAAGCCCTTCAGTGCCATAAACAGGGCGTAGTCGTCCAGCCACCAGAAATTCTTCTGGCAGAACGCCTGGAACTTGGGGTTCTCGCTGATGTTGCTGCGCTCATAGGCCTTGTGCAGCAGGGCAAACCGGTTTTCGTGGAGCTTGTCAAAATCCACCTTGGCGGGATTGCTCCCGAAATCCGCTGCTTCGCATTCCTCCTTTGTCAGCACCCCCTCCTCCACCAGCGCGTCCAGGCTGATGAGGTAGGGGTTGCCCGCGAAAGCGGAATAGGCCTGGTAGGGGGAGTCATCGGAACCGCCGTGAGAGGTGGCCCCCAGGGGCAGAATCTGCCAGTACCGCTGTCCCGCCTTCTCCAGCCAGTCCACAAAATCATAGGCCGCCTGGTCAAAGCAGCCGATGCCGTACTTCGACGGCAGGCTGGTAACGCTCAGCAGCACACCCGCGTAACGCTTCATAGTCAGCACTCCTTCTCTATCGTGTTCGTTCCCAAACTGGAAACGTTTCACTTCATTCAAAGTATAGTGCTTTTTCCGGATTTCGTCAACAGCGGGATTTCGGTCATTCAAATTTCAACATTCTTCACAAATCCGCCACGCCGCTTTTGTGGAATTGCGCCACATCCCCGCAGAGAAAAACCAGGGCGGAGCTTGCCCCGCCCTGGTTTTTCTGGCAATTATTCTTCATCCCTGCCGGTCGGCCCAGCACTTGAAATCGGTTTTGCCGCCGTTCTTCCGCAGGTAGGCAAGCGCCTGCCCGGCCTCCTTCCGGTTTCCCTCCCGGAGGGCCGTCATGGCCAGCACCTTCTGGATCTCCAGACGGCGGATGTTGTATTGGGCAGCGGAGAAGGCGTCCTGAAGCCAGGGCGTGTCCACAGCCGCTCCCGTTAGGCAGTTTAAGTGCTGTCGGTACAATGTCAAACTCTCCTGGAAATTCCGGGCAAGGTCAGCCTTTTTCATCCGGCACTCTTCGATAACCTCCTCCAGGGCCGCCATCACCTTCCAGGCGGCTTCGGCATTTTCCATTGCCAGGTAATAGGCCGCCAGCTTGGAGGCATACAAGCCCCGCAGGGCCGGGTCCGTCTCCGGCAGGTTCGTCCCCACCGTCTCCACCGCTTTTTCAAACTGGCCGTCCGCCCAGTAGCCGTCAGCCAGGTAGGTCCTGGACACCATGGCGCTCTCCCGCTTCATCCGCCCGGGGACCTCCCGGTAATGCTCCAGAAACTTTTTCGGGTCCAGCTCCATGTGCAGATACCCCAGATACCGGGTGTTTTCCATGCTCGCCAGTACATTTCCCAGCAGCCGTGCCGCCAGGACACCAATGGTCAGCATCAGCAACGAGGCGATCAGCGGTATGTAAACAGGATACTCCCGGTCCCGAACCCAAATCAGCACCGTGACCAGGACACTTGCCGCGAAGACCAGGGCAGCAGCCGCGCGGCTTCTTTTGAACGCGTAAATCAAGGAACGCCCCTCCTTTCAGATGGTTTCCATTATAATGGCGCCAGTGCGCCTTTGCAAGCGCCCCCACACATTTTGCCCATGGCACAAGAAAGAAGGGAAAAGACAATTTTCTTTTGGTATCCAGGCCGAAAAAAGGTGGTTCCCTTTTGGAGGATTATGGGTTATAATGTCAAATAGAAAAGAAATTCCTCAGCGACTCATGTAGAAAATGACGAAAAAACATCATAGAAAGGCGGGGTAAGAATGGTTCGTATCACAGCCCTCATGGACAACAAGCCCTCGGAACACAAGGCACTAATCGCGGAGCATGGCTTGTCCCTGTATGTGGAGCACAACGGACGGCGCATTCTCTTCGACTGCGGCTCCGGCCCCAACCCCCAGCGCAACGCCTACCGCCTGGGTATTGATTTGAAGGACCTGGACGCCGTGGTGATCAGCCACAGCCACTACGACCACGCCTCCGGCTTCCGGGACCTGGCAGACAACGGTCTGGGCAGCAGTACCCTTTACACCGGCCCCAACTTCTTTGAACCCAAATTCGCCCGCTCCGGAACCAGGTGCACCGACCTGTCCGCCGGCTTCGGCCCGGATTTTCTGGCCCGAAAGGACATCCTCCACCATACAGTGGAGGGCTTGGAGCAGGTTTTCCCGGGGATATGGCTGGTTTCTGGATTCCCCAGAATCCATGAATTTGAGCAGATCCCCAAGCGCTTTGTTTGCCGGACAGTCCAGGGCTTCCGGGAGGACGACTTCTCCGACGAGGTGTGCATGGCCCTGCAAATTGACGGCGGCCTGGCAGTGCTGGTAGGCTGCTCCCATCCCGGCATTCTGAACATGATGACCCATGTCAGCAAGCTGCTGGGCCAGCCCATCCGGGCGGTCTATGGCGGCACCCACCTGGTAGAGGCAGACGGCGCGCGCATTGACGCTACCATCCGTGCTCTGCAGCAGATGGGTCTGGAGACCCTGGGCTTGAGCCACTGCTCTGGCGACGCGGCGGAGTGTGCCCTGCAAGCCTTCCCCGATGTCACCGGCTGCCACCTATGCGTGGGAGACACCATTTTTTACGATTGACCGTTTGTGCGGCGACTCGCCGCACAAACTGCAATTTGCTTTCGCTTCGTCCGATGCTGCCCATGGCGGAAACGTACCCATCCAGAAATCAGGAGGACAACCTATGCTGCTGGAGGAGCTGGCCAAGGACCTGGTGGAGGTCACTTCCTCGCTGGTCGGCGGCCGTACCATCAATATTATGAATACCGACGGCGTGATCATCGCCTCCACCGAACGCAGCCGCATCGGTTCTTACCACCAGGGGGCCAAAGAAGCCGTGCAGACCGGGAAGGTGGTCAACATTCGTAAAGACCAGCTTTCCCGCTATCCCGGAGCCAAAGAGGGCTGCAACATGCCCCTGCGGGTCAACGGTGCCATTATCGGTGTGGTGGGCATTTACGGCGAGCCTGAGGAAATCCAGGATGTGGCCCATCTGCTGGAGGTCTATGCTGCAAAATATTACCAGTTGGAGGCCATGCTGCGGCCCAGGCTGTCCGAGGCTGCCCTGCGCTGCCAGCTGCTGGGGGCCCTGCTGTCGCCCCCGGATGGGGCCATGTCCACCATCTACAGCCTGATGGACCAGCTCCACATCCAGCTTTCCTTCCCAGTGACCACCGCGGTGATCTCCGCGCCCCAGGATCTGAGCCTTCCCGGCCACGGGGAGATCCTCTGCCATAGGCTGGGGGCGTTGGGCTTCCTGGACGGCGGAAACGACATCTGGGGTGTAGTGGAGGAGCGGATGGTGCTGCTGGCCGGAGCAAAACCGGGCCGCAGCCCCCAGGCACTGCATTCCCTGCCCGATGCGGAAAACGGCTACCGGATCTCTCTGGGTACTCCCAGCGGCACCCTGTGGGAGATCCACCGGGCCTATCATCAGGCGGCCGTTCTGGATCAATCCGGCTGCGGAACCGTAAACGACATCTGCCAGATGCAGACCCGATGCCAATACATGCTCAGCAGCACCGCCGTGGACAACACGGAGTTTTTAGACGAACTGGCAGGAAAACTCCGGTCCGCTTTCCCGTCTCAGGAGCTGGACATTCTGGTGGGCAGCATCCAGTGCTACTATAACTGCGGCCGCAGCGTCACCGCCGCCGCCCAAAAGCAGTTCGTCCACAAAAACACCCTGCAATACCGGGTGAAACGGGTCCTGGACGTATTGGACATCGGCCGCCTTCCCGCCTTCTGGCAGGAATATCTGGTCCGTCTGGTGCTCCAGCGCTTAAACCGTAGTTCAAGGCCATAGGCTTTGGATATAGGCAGCCCTGAAACGGCTTTTTCCGGGGGTGCCCCATTATAGAAGGAGGAAGAAACTATGCAAACATTCCTATTGTTCGCCACCATCATCATCGCCGTCGTGCTGATGGTTCTGGCCATCTCCAAGCTGAAGATGCATCCGTTCATCGTCATGCTGGTGATCGCCCTGCTGGTAGGCCTGTTCTGGGGCGCCGTTTACCCCGAGTCCGGCCTGACACCCACCCAGGTGGTCAACCAGGTCAAGAGCGGCTTCGGCAGCATCATGACCAGCATCGGCATCGTGATTCTCTGCGGTACCATCATTGGCACCATCCTGGAGAAAACCGGCGCGGCGCTGACCATGGCCAACGCCATTTTGAAGCTGGTCGGCCAGAAAAACAGCGTGGTGGCCATGGGCGCCATGGGCTATGTCACCGGTATCCCCGTATTCTGCGATTCCGGCTTCGTGGTCCTGTCTCCCATCAGCCGGGCCCTGGCCCAGCAGTCCAATGTCTCCCTGGCCGTGATGGGCACCGCTCTGTCCGGCGGCCTGTACGCCACTCACTGCCTGGTGCCCCCCACCCCCGGCCCCATCGCCATGGCCGGCACCCTGGAGGCAGACCTGGGTCTGACCATTTTGGTTGGCCTGATCATCTCCATCCCCGCTGTCATCGTCGCCATTCTCTATGCCAAGAAGGTGGCCAGCAAGGTCAACATCCCCGCCAACTCCGAGTACACCCTGGAGCAGCTCCAGGCCAAGTATGGCAAGCTCCCCGGCACCGCCCAGAGCTTCGCTCCCATTCTGCTGCCCATCGTGCTCATCGGCCTGGCTTCCATCACCGACTTCCCCTCCAAGCCCTTTGGTGAGGGTGCGGTCTACCAGTGCATCATGTTCATCGGCAACCCCGTGGTGGCGCTGCTGCTGGGCGTGTTCCTGGCCATGACCCTGATTCCCAAGGAAGAGAAGCACAACACCCTGGCCTGGGTCACAGAGGGCGTCACCAACTCTGCCGGCATCCTGGCCATCACCTGCGCCGGCAGCTCCTTCGGCGCCATTCTGAAGTGCCTGCCCATCGCGGATTCCGTGGGCGGCCTGGTGAATTCCGGTCTGGGCGTTCTGGTGCCCTTCGTCATTGCCATGATCCTGAAGCTGGCTATGGGCGCTTCCACTGTGGCTATGATCACCACCGCCGGTATGATGGCTCCCCTGATGGAGGCTATGGGCTTCACCTCTCCCCTTGGCCGTGTCCTGGTGGTAATGGCCATCGGCGCCGGCTCCATGGTTGCCTCCCATGCCAATGACTCCTACTTCTGGGTCGTCTCCCAGTTCTCCGACATGAAAACCGAGGAAGCCTACAAGTGCCAGACCGGCATGACCGCCGTCATGGGCATCACCGTGGTGCTGATCTTGTTCGTCATCTCCCTGTTCCTGTAAAAACAGTTCCATATATTCCCCTCTTTTACACCTGCTGCGGCAGACCGCTCCGGCGGCCTGCCGCAGCAAAGTGCCTTTATGGAAGGAGCCTACTATGTCTTTGCGTGAACATGCCAACCAGATTATTTCCGCGGCCCTCCATGCCGCAATGACCTACACCGCTGTGAAAGCGGCTATGGAAACTGCGGATTTTTCCCAGGGCCGCCTGGTGCTCGTTGCCGCCGGCAAGGCCGCCTGGCAGATGGCCAAGGCCGCCTGCGACCAGCTGGGCAGCCGAATCAGCGGCGGCGTTGTGGTCACCAAGTATGACCACAGCCGCGGCCCCATCGCCAATCTTGCCATCTATGAAGCGGGGCACCCGGTACCGGACAAAAATTCCTTCCGGGCTACCCAGGCGGCCATTGACGCCGTCACCGGCCTGACGGCGCAGGACACGGTGCTGTTTCTGCTGTCCGGCGGCGGCTCGGCGCTGTTTGAAAAGCCTCTGATTCCCGAAGCGGATTTAAACCGGCTGACAAAGGAGCTGCTGGCCTGCGGCGCGGACATCGTTCAGATGAACACCGTACGCAAGCGGTTCTCCGCCGTGAAGGGCGGACGGTTTGCCGCCCTTTGCAAACCGGCGAAGGTATTCACCATCGTGCTGTCCGACGTGCTGGGCGACCGGCTGGATATGATCGCCTCCGGGCCTGCCTATCCGGACGCCTCCACCACGGAGGACGCCCTGCGGATTGTCCGGGGCTACCATCTGACCATGACGGCGCAGATGGAAACCCTTCTGCGCCAGGAAACGCCCAAGCAGCTGGACAACGTGACTACCCACATCACCGGCAGCGTCCGCCAGCTGTGCGCCGCAGCGGAGGAGGCGTGCCGCCGCCTGGGCTACGAGCCGGTGATTCTGACCGACCGGCTCTCCTGCACCGCCCGGGATGCCGGTGTGTTCCTCGGCAATATTGCCCAATATCACCAGCACAGCGGCAAGGCGCTGGCATTCCTGGCCGGTGGGGAAACCGTGGTGCATCTGACCGGAACCGGCCTGGGAGGCCGGAACCAGGAGCTGGCTCTGGCCGCTGCCGAGGGCATCGCCGGGATCAACGCCTGTGTTTTCTCCATCGGCTCCGACGGCACCGACGGCCCCACTGACGCGGCGGGGGGCTACACCGACGGCACCACCCGGGACGCGCTGAAAGCAAAGGGCATTCTCATTCCCGACGTGCTGGAAAACAACGATGCCTACCACGCGCTGGAGGCCTGCGGCGGCCTAATCAAAACCGGCGCCACCGGCACCAATGTCAATGATCTGTCTGTCCTGCTTATGGGCGGCTGAGAGACGCAAAGGGAAAGAACTGCAAAAAATCCCCCCAGCAGGGCAGCCGGTGTTTTCCGTCACTGGCTTGTGCGCTGGGGGATTTTTTTGACGGAGGGATTGAGCAGGATTTGCGGGGAATTTGTCAAAAGCCGATGGAAAAAGAAAATCCGCCCAAACCCTCCAGGCTGCCTTCATACAAGTGCGTGTTGTGGAAACCGCATAAAATACCTCTTGCACTGGCAGAAGGTTTTCGGTATAATAATATGCAAGCAAACGGAGGTAGAAAGAGATGGCAAAGCTTTATTTCAAATACGGCGCCATGGGCTCCAGCAAAACGGCCCAGGCGCTGATCACCAAATACAATTACGAGGAAAACGACCTGCGGGTCTGGCTCATCAAGCCCAGCGCCGATACCCGGGACGGGCGGCAGATCCTGCGCAGCCGCATCGGCCTGGAAGCGGAGGTGGAGGTGATCCCCCCGGATATGGACATCTCCGCCCGGTTTCGGGAGACCCAGCAGGGCCGGTGTGATGTGATTATTGTGGATGAGTGCCAGTTCTTAACCGAGGAGCAGATCGACCAGCTCCGGAGTATCGTCAACGACGAGAACATTCCCGTGATGTGCTTTGGCCTGCGGACAGATTTCCAGACCCGGCTGTTCCCCGGCAGCCGCCGGCTGATGGAGGTGGCGGACACCATCCAGGAGATCAAGACCATCTGCGACTGCGGCGCCAAGGCCACCGTCAACGCCCGGATCGACGCCGACGGCCACATCGTTACCCAGGGCGCCCAGGTGGTGCTGGGGGGCAACGACAGCTATATCGCCATGTGCCACAAGTGCTAC
>CAYYGF010000073.1:0-9644 GCA_964471315.1 uncultured Oscillospiraceae bacterium
CCACATCGCTGACCTGGGTGTAAATGGCGGCGCACAGCCCTTTGGGAACGCAGGGCAGAATCTCCTCCCGATAGAGGCGCTCCACTGCCCGGTTCAGCTCCGCCAGCGTCTCACAGCCGCCGTAGCCGTAAGTCTTGTCCGGATTGAACACGTGTCCCGTCACCCGGCAGGTCTTTCCGCCGAATTCCGACAGCACCAGAGGCTTTTTCCCATCGCCGCGCAGCCGGATTCTTCCAAAATACACATGGCGGCTGTCCACATCGGACTTTTCCCGGCGGAACCAGCCGGAGGTGGTGTCGATGAACCGGGTATCGTCCAGTTTCCGGAACCAGTCATAGACCCAGTCGCTGTCAAACTGCCCCCAGCCTTCATTAAAAATCGTCCAGTAACAGATGCAGGGATGGTTCCCCAGCTGCCGGACGGCGGCCTCCGCCCCTGCCAGAAAGCGGCGGCGGACAGCTTCCTCCCGATGCATCATCCGGTCGTCCCGCTTTTGAAATCCCAGGGTGGGCAGCGCCGTGTCCCGGAAAAACCGGTAATCCCCGTTGTTCACCATGTCCTGCCAGACGATCATGCCCAGTTTGTCGCACTGGTAATAGAATTCCTCCGGCTCCACCTTGATGTGCTTGCGCAGGGTGTTGAAGCCTAGCTTTTTCATGGCCAGGATGTCATCGGCATAGCATTCCGGCGCCGCCGGGGTAAACAGGCCGTCGGGCCAATAGCCCTGATCCAGCAGGCCGTGGAAGAAGTAGGGCTTTCCGTTCAGGCAAAGCCGGGGATACCCCCCGATGTTTCGAATCTCCAGCGTCCGCAGGGCAAAATAGGATTCCACCCGATCCATCCCGGCTTCAACCGTAAACCTGTACAGGTAGGGATCCTCCGGGCTCCAGAAATGGGGATCTTCCGGCGCAATCGTCACTTTTCCCCGGTTCAGCGGAAAGCTCCCCACCCCCGCCACGGTGACAGTGCCGGGGATATCCAGCCCGGTATCAATGGTCACGGACGCGCCCCGGTTTTCGATGGTCAGCTTCTCGATGTAGGTTTCCGGCACGCTTTCCAGCCATACCGTCTGCCAGATGCCGGAAACCGGGGTGTACCACATGCCGCCCCGGGTTTGGGTCTGTTTGCCGTAGGGATATTCCCGGCAGTCCAGCGAATCGGTGCACCAAATCACCAGCTCGTTTTCCTCCCCCAGCGCCTCGGTGATATCCGCGGAAAAGGCCTCGTATCCACCTTCATGACGGCAGACCTTTTTCTTGTTGACAAATACCTCCGCCACTTGATCCGCCGCCCCAAAGTGCAGCAGGACGCGGCCCCGGTGAAACCCCTCCGGCAAAGCAAAGCGGCGGCGATAGCACAGCATGGCGCCCTCCCGCAAATGCGCTCCCACCCCGGACAGCGGCGACTCCGGGCAGAAGGGCACCCGGATGGTTTCCCCCCCTGCCGGCACCGGGGCATTGGCGGAGAATTCCCACTCCCCGTTTAAATTGAGATAGGAATCCCGGCGCATCTGGGGCCGGGGGTACACCTGCCAGGGTGTGCCCGTCAAACGCACACCCCGTTCCGTATCCAATTGACACAGCATTGCCCGTCCCTCCTGTTGTTTTCTATGCAATTAGAGTATCACATCCCGCCAAAGCCTGTCAAGCGCGCCTTTTGTCATTTTATGTCAACAAAAAAGTTCGACAAAATCTATTAAGATTTTATGAAAAGGCTTTGCAATCCAAAAGAAATATGATATAGTATACAAAGTTTAAGATGACTAATTTTGCGCAAATGTAAGAGAGGCGATCGTCATGACAGATTTATCCACGATTTCCGTGGTTTTGCCTTCCCTGGATCCGGATGAAAAGCTGGTGGCTGTGGTGGACGGACTGCTGGAATACGGTTTCCAGGATATCATCTTGGTAAATGATGGCAGCAAGCCGGAAAACGTCCATTACTTCTCCGACCTGGCCGCCCAGCATCCCCAGATTCATCTACTGACCCACGAGGTCAACAAGGGCAAAGGAGCGGCGCTGAAAAACGCCTTCCGGTATTTTCTGGAAAACAGGCCGGAGGGAACCGGCGTCGTTACCGTAGACGGCGACAACCAGCACCACCCCGCCGATACCCGTGCCTGCTGCGAGCACATGCTGGAAACGGGACATACTACCCTTGGCTGCCGGGATTTCACCTTGGAGCATGTCCCCGCCCGCAGCCGCTTCGGCAATCACACCACCTCTGCCATTTTCAAGCTGTTTGTGGGTATGACCATTTCCGACACCCAGACCGGCCTGCGGGCCATTCCCCGGGATGTGGTGGAGCAGATCGTGGACGTGGCCGGTGACCGGTTTGAATACGAGACCAACATGCTGCTGGCCTTCAAAACCAAAGGCATTCCCTTTGATGAGGTGAAGATCCGCACCGTTTACATCGAGGAAAACAAAAGCTCCCACTTCCGGGTCATTCACGATTCCTGGCGGATCTACAAGTTGATTTTGGCCCACTTCTTCCGCTATACCCTCAGTTCCCTGGTCAGCGCCATTGTGGACACCCTGGGCTACGGCCTGCTGTCCTGGGCCTTCGCCCCGCTGCTCAACGGCTTTGCACTGACGGCTGCTGCCGGTATCATCGCCCGGGTGATCTCGTCGCTGCTGAATTTCTTCCTGAATAAGCTGGTGGTGTTCCAAACCAATGTGGACACCAAAAAGGCCATGCTCCGCTATTACTGCCTGGCCCTGCCCCAGATGGCTGCCCAGGTGCTGCTGACCCAAGGCGTTTACGCCCTGCTGCGAATCAGCGATGGTGCCAGCGCTCTGCGCACTGTCATTTACGCCATTGTCATGGTAGCACTGTACTTCATCAGCTATATGATCCAGCAGCGCTGGGTCTTTGCTCCCCAGAAATCCGAATCCCAAAAGTAAGAGGTTGAGACTATGAGCAAGAAAAATTCTACCCCCGAATTTGACGCGCCGGAAAGCGTCAGCCCGCCCCCGAAGCAGGCAAAGAAAAAGAAGAAAAAGGGCAGCGGTTTGGTCGGCCGGATCATCCGCCGGTTCTTCCTTCTGCTGTTTACCGTCTTGATCCTGGCCGTGGTCGCCCTGGTGCTGGTGATGAATCTGGTATTCAACGGCCCCTCCCCTGCCGCCCGGGATAAGCTGACCATGTCCTTGATCGAGGCCAGCGCCACCAAGTGGGTGCCTGCCCTGTTCATCGGCGAGGACGCCGTGGCGGAAATCCGCGCCAGCGTCAACGCGGAGATGGAGTCCGAGGTGACGGACACCTCCAAGGTGGTCATTCAGAAGAACTCCGCCATCACCTCCGCCAGCAACGAGTGGGAAAATTACCCCGACGGCATCCGCATTGAGTCCTACTCCGGCGATACCTTCAACGCGCATATCATGCTCGTGAAGGATCCGGCCCAGGTCTACGTCGGCGTGTCCAACAAGGGCGGCTTCTCCCGGAATATCCCCGGCAAGCGGCTGACGGAGGCCATTGAGGAAGAAAACGCCATTGCCGCCGTCAACGCCGGCGCCTTCTTCGACAACGGCACTGCCACCGCCGAGGTCGGCTCCACCCCCGAGGGTCTGGTGTACTCCGAGGGTGCCTGCGTCTGGAAAACCGGCGCTCCTCCCAACGGCATCACCGGCTTTGCCGGCTTCAACAAAGATGACATTCTGGTAGTCACCAAGAAGAATCTGACCCAGGCAGAGGCGGAGGAGCTGAATATCCGGGACGGCTGCTGCTTTGGCCCCGCGCTCATCATCAATGAAGAGATCAACATGGAGGCCTACAATAACAAATCCGGCTTCAATCCCCGTACCGCCATCGGCCAGCGTGCAGACGGCGCGGTGATCTTCATTTGCATTGACGGCCGTCAGGCCGGTTCCCCCGGCGGCACCTACGCCGACATTATCGACATCATGGTGGAGTACGGGGCAGTCAATGCCTGCAATATGGACGGCGGTTCTTCCTCCGTCATGCTCTACCGGGACACCTATGGCCGCTATGGCGAAGCCGGTCAGGTTCAGATGGTCAACAATTATTCTCTGCTCCAGTCCCAGCCGAGACGTATGCCGAACTACTGGCTGGTTCGGGCAGCACAGTAAGGGAGGTGCTTCGGGATGTACAAAGGAAAATTTGATCAAAAGGCCAGAAAATCCACCACGGATATTCAAGAACTGGTAGCCCAGCGCAACGCCTCCCCCACCCAGGAGCCGTCCAGAGAACCCCGGAAGGTTCCGGAAGCCGCCAGGACTCCCCTGGAGAAACCCGCTCCCGGGAAAGCCCCCCGGCCCCAGGCCGCGCCCAAGAAGCAGCCCGCGACCCAGAGCGCGCCCCAGAAGAAGAAAGGCCCCCGGCTAGGCGGCGTGATCTTCTACACCCTGTATTTCCTGTTCATTTTTGTGTTCTTCCTGGGCACCTTCATCGGCCTTACCTGGCTGAAGGGCTGGCTGAATGATTTCGAGCTGTCCCAGCCCACGGTTAAGGCGCAGCAGGTATTCACCCAGCTTTTCTCCAATCCCGACTGGGGCGCGCTGTACGATGCCTCCGGCTCCCAGGATTCCCCCTACGAAGGCAAGGCGGAATTCGTCAGTTATATGGAGCAGAAGATCGATCCCAGCCAGCTGACCTTCCTAAAAACCTCCGCCGGTCTGTCCGGCGATATGAAGTACGAGGTTCGGATGGGCAATGAGAAGGTCGCCACCTTCACCTTGGTGGACAAAAACAATGTAGGCGATCAAACCGGTCTGGAAAGTCTGGGCGGTGAGTTGCCCGACTGGCAGCTGGGCGCTGTGGATGTGTTCTTCGAGCGGGAGGGCACCTACTATATCGAAAAGCTGGACGGTCACGTCACCTATATCAACGACGTGCTGCTGGACGATGAAAACGCCATCATTCAGATTGCCACCACCAAGGCCGAGGACTATCTGCCCATCGGCACCACCGGCGCCAGCATGTGTACCCAGCAGGTCACCGGACTGATGGCAGTTCCCACCGTTACCATCTTTGATAAGGACGGCAATCCGATGGAGGTCACCTACGACGAGTCTACCCGGACTTTCACGGAACGGCTGGAAAGCAATACCATCTCCATGGAGGAAACTGCCATCGCCCTGGAGGCCGCCAAGACCTCCTGCCTGTGGATGATCGAGGCGGTAAAGGATCGTGGCACCGTTGCCAAATATTTTGACAACACCTCCGATGCCTACACCAACATCGTCTCCAACCGGGAGCTGTGGATGCAGGATTACAGCAACTATGAATTCCTCAACGATTCCGTCACCAATTATGCCCGCTACTCCGACTCCCTGTTCTCCGCCCGGGTGGCCATCACCCTGCGGGTGACCAGAACCGACGGCAGTACGAGAGATTTTGACTTTAACCAGTCCATGTTCTTCCGCAAGAGCGACACCGGCAAGTGGCTGTGCTACGCCGCCACCAACGTGGACGTTTCCCAGCCTGTGGGCAAGGTTCGTCTGACCTTTATGAACGGAGAAACCCTGCTGACCACCGATATGTACTACACCGATGCCAAGGAGATCATTACGCCTCTGATCACCCCTGTACCCGAAGGAAAGGTATTCTCCGGCTGGGTGCGCCGGGATGAGGATGAAAACGGCGTGACCTTGACCGTGGTATTCCAGCCCGACTCCACCGGCAAGGTGATTATCCCCGAGGGCACCACCCTAACCCCCATGACCCTGTACGCACTGTTCGAGGACGCGGGCGCGGCCAGCGTCTCCGTCCCCGAGACCACTCCCGAAACCACTGCTATCGCGGAAGGAGCGTGACCTATGCAGGCAATTCTCAATCAACTGGCTGTTTCCTTTGACCTTCCCATTCTGGACTGGATTCAGGCCCATATGCAATCGTCCTTGATGGACACCATCATGCCCATCATCACCCTGTTCGGAGAAGGCGGCATCTTCTGGATTGCCTGGGCAGTGCTTCTGCTGCTGATCCCCAAGACCCGGAAAACCGGCCTGGGCATGGCCATAGCCCTGGTTCTGGGCCTGCTGGTTTGCAATGTGACCCTAAAGCCCCTGGTGGCCCGTATCCGGCCCTATGATTTCCAGGAGGAACTGGGCGTCTACATCAACCTGCTGATCGAGCGGCAGCACGACTTCTCCTTCCCCTCGGGGCACACCATCGCCTCCTTTGAGGCCTCGGTGGTGCTGCTGAAAAACAGCAAGAAAATGGGCATTCCCGCTTTGATCATCGCCATTCTGGTTTCTTTCTCCCGGCTGTATCTGTACGTTCATTACCCGTCCGATGTGCTCGTGTCTGTGGTTCTGGGCACCGCCTTCGCCTTCCTGGGTAACTGGCTGTCCGGTATCATCATGGCAAAGGTTCCCGTCAAAAAGGGAAAATACGAAGCTTGAGCAAACATTTCGCCGCAGTTCTTACGAACTGCGGCGATTCTCTTTTATTTTCCACCGCATTTGCGGTTCAGTCGTTCACTCATGGCCGTCATGGCCGCCAACAGCAGCCCCACATACCACGGCAGCAGCCCCGTTCCCAGGCGGTTTGCCAGCATTCCAAACAGCGGCGGCATGCAGCAGATTCCCACATAGGCGCTGGCCATCTGCACGCCAATGATGGCCTGGGAGGCATCCTCCCCAAAATGGGCCGGCGTCTCATGAATGAAGCAGGGGTAAATAGGAGCGCAGCCCAAGCCCATCAGCAGCAATCCAGCCATGGCGCTGTACCGCCCCAAGGGCAGCAGCATGATTCCCACGCCCAGCAGGATAATCCCCTGCCCCAGCCGCACCATGGCCTCGTCCCGGAGCCGATAGGTCAAAAAGCCGCTGAGCAGCCGTCCCACGGTGATGCCCAGCATAAACAGGCTGGCCAGGCTGGCCGCGGTTTCCTCCGTAAGCCCCGTGTGCAGCACCAGGTAGGAGCTGCCCCATAGAATACAGGTCTGCTCCAGAGCACAGTAGCAGAAGAATGCCAGCATCATTTCCTTGGCTCCCGGAATGGCCAGAATTTCCTTCATCTTTAGGGGCGCGTTTGTGGAAGTCTTCTCCCCAGGCGTTTCCCGGCGTTTTTGCCACAGGGGAAGGCTCAGCACCAGCGCCACTGTCAAAACTGTCTGAAGCAGCGCAATGGCCCGGTAACCGCTGTTCCAGCCCATGCCGCCTGTCAGCGCCGCGCCCATGATATACGGCCCGATGCTGGCTCCCAGGCCCCACATACAGTGCAGCCAGCTCATATGGCGGCTGGCGTAATGCACCGCCACATAATTATTGAGAGAGGCGTCCACGCTGCCCGCTCCCAGTCCGTAGGGCACCGCCCACAGGCACAGCATCCAATACCTGCGGCTGACAGAAAAACCGAACAATGCCACCGCCGTCAGCCCCACGCTGAAGGCGGTCACCTTTCCGGTACCCAGCCATTTGGTCATCCGGTCGGACAATAGACTGGATATCACCGTTCCCACGGCAATGATTAAGGCAATGCCGCCGGCATAGGACAGCGGTACGGACAGTTCTCCGCTCATGGTCGGCCAGGCTGCCCCCAGAAGGGCATCCGGCAGCCCCAGGCTGACAAACGACAGATAGATTATTACCAACAGAAGATGTACCATACTTCCCCCTACCCCCGAACGGCTGCCCACAGCGCTCCGCTGTAGCGTCCGTAGAGTTCCTCCAGCGTTTCCTCCGAGACAAACCCCTTCGCCGCTCCGCTGATACGGATTTTGGCCGCGGCAAATAACTCCGCCCGGATCAGCGCTTCCAGGGGATCCCGACCCTTGGCCCAGCTATGCAGAAACGCACTGAACAGGGCGTCTCCCGCACCCACAGTATTCACAACCTGGCCAATCCGGGCCGCGGGAAGCTCATAGATCCGGTTTTCCGCCCGGACATACATGGCCGCCCCCCGGCTCCCCCGGCCCAGGACAATGCCGGCACAACCGTAGCGCTCCGCCAAGGCCCACAGGAAACTCCGCCAGTCCTCCCCCAGCGCTTCGTCGCTGAGGAACAGAATGTCAGCGCACTCCATAAATTCCCGATTGTAGTCATCCTCCACACTGCTCAGCACATGCACATCCGTGGCGATGGTCTTCCCCGCCTCCTTGGCCAGATGCAGAAGCGGACGATTGAAATTGATGTTGCAGGCCGCCACCAAATCCACCCCGGTGCAGATATCCGCCGGGAAACCGTAGGCGCGCTCCTGAATATCCTTCAGATCGCAGTAGATCTGCCGTTTGCCCGTCTCATCGTAAAGCACCACGGAATTGGCCGTCTGCTCCATGAGGGGCTTCAGATGATGGGAGCTGATTCCCTTCTCCGCCAGCTCCTGACGGATATAGGCCGCCGGGAAATCCTGCCCGGTGATAGAGGTTAGGGTAACGCTGTCCCCCAGGGCAGTCAGGGCTCCGGCGATATTATAACCCACGCCGGAAACCGCGGTGTTCACCCCGAAATAGGGATAATCAATGGGATAGTATTCCACCGGGAATTGCCGTACCCGGGCTGTAGTCTCCACATTGACCAGGCCGGAAACCAGGATATGCTTCATAGCCGTTCCTCCTTAAATGATGTCTGCTGAATAAGCCGCGTTACGGCTTATTCACGCACCGTTCGGTGCGTAATTCCATAAAAACGGCTCTTGAAAACCGTTTTTATGGAATGCAGACCGAAATCAATGCGTATCCCAATTGCATGGCGCACCATGCAATTCGGTAGCATTACATCGTTAGGAAAGCCGCCGCCACCGCTACCAGAATTGCCGGGAGCAGATTCGCAACCTTCACCTTTTTTCCCCACACCAAATTGATTCCCACGCAGAAGATCAGTACATTTCCAACCAAGGACAGATTCGCCAAGGCTCCGTCGGTCATCACCGGCTTGATAAGACCTGCCAGAGCGGTCATACCGCCCTGGAGCACGGCCACCGGAATGGCGGAGAACACCGCGCCTTTCCCCAGGGAACAGCTCATGACCATAATGATGATCAGATCCAACACCGCTTTCGTGGTCAGAATGGAGTAGTCTCCCGTCAGTCCATCCTGGATGGAACCGACGATGGCCATGGCCCCGATGCATACCGTTAAGGACGCGGTAACGAAAGCGTTGACGAAGCCCTTGTCCTTGGCGTTTCCGGTTTTCCGCTTCAGCCACTCCCCGAACCGCTCAAAAGCCCCCTCAATGTTCAGTGCCTCGCCGATCACCCCGCCGATGGCAAGGCATCCGATGATCAGCATGGCTCCGCTACTGACAATGGCGCTGCCCTCCACCGAAAGCATCTGCTCCAGCGCTCCGGTAATGGCAATAAACAATGTGCTGACACCGCAGACCTTGGTTAAGGTGTCCTGGGTGCTGTCGCTTAAAAACCGTCCGAACAGCGCTCCCAGCACGCCCCCAGCCAAAATGGCGGCGGTATTGATAATGGTTCCCAGACCAAACATAACAACATCTCCCAGAATGACACTCCGTTTGCATCTTACCGCAACGGGGAAAAAATGTCAATGAAAAAGTCTGGGCAGGCAGGCTGTCGGAGCTGCAGCAAAAGGGTGTCCACCCCGTCGATAGACACCCCCACCGTTCGCCCTTGCGGACTGACACCTCCCCCCCCCCAAAAAAGGGGAGGTTCGCGCTATTTAATGTCTACTGACCAGCTCAAAATCCATTGCGACACAAGACATTTCTCGC
>CAYYGF010000074.1:0-9630 GCA_964471315.1 uncultured Oscillospiraceae bacterium
GGATATGCCCTTTTCCTATGAAAACTACATTTCCTCCCGGCAGGGGGACAGTGTGATCCGAACGATGGATGCCACCGTCCAGGCCTGTCTGGAGAAGCAGATGGCGGCAGCCATCGATCGCTATGATGTGCAAAACGGCGCGTTTGGCCTGGTGATGAACTGCAAAACCGGGGAAATTCTGGCCATGGCCACTTTGGGCAGCTACGATCCCAACAACTATCTGGCGCTATATGATCCGGAGACGGCGGCCCAGGTGGAGGAATTGAAGCAAAGTTATCTTTCCCTGCCGGAAGGCAGCGAGGAATATGCGGCAGGGAAGAAAGCCTATTCCGAGGCCCTGTCCGCCGCCCGGCTGAAGCAATGGCGAAACCGGGTGCTGTCCGACGGCTATGAGCCAGGCTCCACCTTCAAGGTGCTGACCATGGCCGCCGCCCTGGACTGCGGGGCCATCGACCTAAATACCTCCTTCTTCTGTTCCGGCTCTGAGCAGATTCCCGGCCGTGCCCAGCGGCTGCACTGCTGGCGTTCTGCGGGCCATGGAGCGGAGCAGACGCCCCAGGCCCTGCAAAATTCCTGCAACATTGCCTTTGCCCACATCGCTCTGAAGCTGGGGGGCGAGCGGTTTTATGAATATGTGGAAAAATTCGGCATCCTGGAAAAGACAGGCATCGACCTGGCGGGGGAGAGCAAGGGGGTTTTCTTTGACAAGGCGCTGGTGACGAATACAGACAAGTGGGGAACGGCTTCCCTAACCTCCGGCTCCTTCGGCCAGACCTTTAAAATCACGCCCTTGCAGCTGGTGTGGGCCATCGCCTCGGTGGTCAACGGCGGCAATCTGCTGGAACCTTACATTGTCTCCGAGGTGGTGGATGCCGATGGGAACACAGTAATGAAGGCGGAGCCTACCGTTGTCCGGCAGACCATCCGCCCGGAAACCTCCGACACCATGCGTACCCTGATCGAATCCGTGGTCACGGAGGGCACGGCGAAAAACGCCAAAGTGGCAGGCTTCTCCATCGGCGGCAAAACCGGTACCAGTGAAAAGATCGACGTGTTCGATGAAAACGGTCAGCGGGTACAGGATAAGATTGTATCCTTCGTGGGCATCGCGCCTATGGATGACCCGGAGTACATTGTACTGGTGGCCCTGGACACTCCCTCCCGCCAGACCGGAATCTACATTTCCGGCGGTGTGATGGCAGCCCCCACTGTGGGGGCTGTGATGGCGGACATTCTGCCCTATCTGGGGGTGTCGCGGAGCTTCTCCGAGGAGGACGTGGCGGGGAAGAAGATCGTTGTTCCGGATTTGCGGAACTTGACAGAAAAAGGCACAAAGAGTAAACTAAAGAGCATGGACTTGCAGGCGCGTTTTTCCGGCACCGGGGAAACGGTGACCGGCCAGATTCCCGCCCCGGGGCAAACCGTCCCCGGCGGCAGCGAGGTGCTGGTCTATCTGGGACAGGAGCCGGAACAGACGCTGGTGACTGTTCCCGATTTTACCGGAATGAACCGCCAGCAGGCCGCCGACGCGGCGGGAAAGCTGGGGCTATACCTGCTGGTGACGGGCAATGATGAGATCAGCCAGCAGGTGACCGTCACAGCCCAGAGTGAGCCGAAGGATTCCCAGGTTCCCTTGGGAACAACAATTACGCTGACATTTGCCGATCTGACTGCGAGAGATTGAGGAAGACGGAGCAGGCTCCGCCCTCCGGAAGGAGTATTCCTATGAAACTGAAAGAGCTTTTAAAGGACGTATCCGTTTTGGAATGCGCCGCTGATTTGGAAATGGAAATTCCCAATGTCTATTATGATTCCCGGAAGGTCACGCCGGGCGGACTGTTTGTGGCGGTGTCCGGCTTTGCCGCCGACGGCAACCGGTTTATCCCCATGGCGATGGAAAAGGGTGCGGCAGTGGTGGTCACCGGGAAGAAGCCGGAGAGGGAGGTGCCCTATGTGCTGGTGCCCTCTGACCGGCTGGCGCTGGCGACCATTGCCTGCAATTTCTATGACCATCCGGCGAAGGCCATGACCATGATCGGCATTACCGGTACCAACGGCAAGACCTCCTCTACGCTGCTGCTCAAGCAGGTGCTGGAGCGGGTTCTGGGCGCCAAGGTCGGTCTGATTGGCACCATGGCGAACATGGTTGGGCAGGAAACCATCCCAACGGAACGCACCACCCCGGAGAGCCTGGAACTGCAAGCCCTGTTTGCCCGGATGCGCTCCGAAGGCTGCACCCATGTGGTGATGGAGGTTTCCAGCCACGCGCTGACCCTGGAACGGGTCGGGGGCGTCCGGTTTGATTTGGCGGCCTTTACCAATTTGACGGAGGATCATCTGGATTTCCACAAGACCATGGACGCCTATTGCAATGCCAAGGCCGCGCTGTTCCGCCGGTGCGGCAGGGCGGTAATCAATGTGGATGATGCCTACGCGGAGAGAATTCTGGCGGCGGCGCAGTGCCCGGTGCTGACCACCTCCGTGGCGGGGCAGGCACAGCTGCGGGCGGAGGATGTGGAGCTTCACGCCCAGGGCATTCGCTTCACCGCCGTCTGCGATGGGGAAAAGGCCCGGGTAGCCCTGCCCATTCCCGGCCGGTTCACGGTGTACAACGCGCTGACGGTGCTGGGGGTGGCGAAGCAGCTGGGCATTTCCTTGCAAGACTGTGCCGCCGCCTTGCGGGTTGCCCAGGGGGTCAAGGGCCGGGTGGAGGTGGTGCCCACGCCGGGGAAACCCTACAGTGTGCTCATTGACTATGCCCATACCCCGGATGGGCTGGAAAATGTCCTGCGTTCCGTTCGGGATTTCTGTAAGGGCAGATTGATTTCGGTGTTTGGCTGCGGCGGCGACCGAGATCCCATGAAGCGGCCCATTATGGGCGCTATCGGTGTGAAGCTGTCGGATATCGCGGTGATCACCTCCGACAATCCCCGCACCGAGGAGCCAATGGCCATCATTCGGGATATCCTAAAAGGGGTAAATCCGGAAGATGGGGAATATATTGTTATGGAAGATCGGCCAAAGGCCATTCAATATGCTATGGACATTGCGGAAAAAGATGATATAATTGTACTTGCTGGAAAGGGCCATGAGACCTACCAGGACATCGGCGGACACAAACGCCACCTGGATGAACGGGAAGTGGTCGCAGCCTATCTGGCGGAAACGAGGAAATAACATGGCAAATATCACGCTGGGCCAGGCCGCCGAATGGTGCGGCGGCGTCGTGGACGAAAAATATGCCGGCGTCGAGTTCCTCGGCGCGAATAACGATACCCGGGTGTTGCAGCCGGGGCAGCTGTTCATTGCCCTTCAGGGCGCCCGGGACGGTCACGACTTCATTCCCGCCGCTATGGAAAAGGGCGCGGCGGCGGTGCTGTGCAGCCGCCGGGTGGGGGATTACCCGGCAATTTATGTGGAGGATCCCCGGGTCGCTCTGGGCGACATTGCCCGGGAGGAATTAAAGCGCATCGGCCCCAAGGTGGTTGGTGTCACCGGTTCCGTAGGCAAAAGCACCACCAAGGAAATGATCGCCGCAGTGCTGGAGGGCACCTACCGGGTCAGCAAATCCCCCGCCAACCACAATAATGATATCGGGATGCCTATGGCGATTCTGTCCATGCCCATGGAAACCGAGGTGGCGGTGCTGGAAATGGGGATGAACCATTTCCGGGAAATTGCCTACCTCTCGGGAATCGCCCATCCGGATGTGGCGGTGATTGTGAATATCGGCACATCCCACATTGAGTACTTAGGCTCCCAGGAGGGAATCCGAAAGGCAAAGCTGGAGATCACGGAGGGGATGTCCCCCCGGGGAATGCTGCTGCTCAACGGAGACGACACTCTGCTGCGGTACCTGGATCGGCTGCCCCAGCAGCGGATCACCTATTTTGGCCAGAGCGAGGGCTGTGATGTCCGGGGGCGGGAAGCCAGACAGGAGGATGGCGCCTTGGTTTTCCGGGCGGAGGCGGGCAAGCTGTCGCTGTCGGTACGGATGGGCCTGGAGGGGCTGCATTTTGTCAACGACGCCCTGGCCGCGGTGGCGGTGGGGCTGAAGCTGGAGGTGCCGCCGGAGCGAATCGAGGAGAATCTGGCCCGGTTCCAAAATCTTTCCGGGCGTCAAGAGATTTTCCAGGCCAAGGGCTTTACCATTATCAACGACTGCTACAATGCCGGGCCGGAGTCCATGGCGGCGGCATTAGGGGTTCTGGGCAACCGTCCCGGGCGGCACATCGCCGTGCTGGGGGATATGCTGGAGCTGGGGGACTGCGCCCAGGCGGAGCATTATAAGATTGGCCGCATCGCGGCGGAGAAGGCGGATTATGTGTTTGCCTACGGTCCTTTTGCCAAGCGGGTCATCGACGGCACCATCACCGGCGGAATGCCGGAGAATCGGTGCAGGGCGTACCTGGATCGAAAGGAACTGGTGACGGCGCTGAAGCGGGAGGCAAAGCCCGGAGATGTGATTTTGTTCAAGGCCAGTCACGGAATGCATTTGGAGCTGGCGCTGGAAGCGCTGCTGAAAGACGAAAGATAACGGAGGAACGACCATGACGAGAATTTTACTGACGGGAGCGGCTGCTTTCCCGCTAACCGCACTGCTGGGATATCTGCTGCTGCCGGTGCTGCGGGCGCTGAAGGCAGGACAGTCCATTCGGGAGGTCGGGCCGACCTGGCACAATTACAAGGCGGGTACCCCCATGATGGGCGGACTGATGTTTGTTTTCGCAACGATTGTGTGCCTGCTGGTGAACATCCCCTCCATGGAGGACTATTCCGTATTTTATGTGCTGATGCTGGCGCTTTGCTTTGGGTTCATCGGTTTTCTGGATGACTTCACCAAGATCCGGCACCATCAGAATTTGGGACTGACCTCTTTGCAGAAGGCCATGCTGCAAATGGCGGTGTCCGCCGTGTTTTTGTATGCCATGTACCGCTCCGGCGTCATGGACACCCACCTGTACATCCCGTTTTTCAACGTCCGCTTTGACCTGCACCCCATCGTGTATGTTTTCTTCGCCATGTTTGTCATGGTGGGCTGTGTCAACGCGGTGAATCTGACCGACGGCGTAGACGGTTTGAGCAGCTCGGTGACACTTCCGGTGATGGTGTTTTTCACCGCCGCCTCCGTGGCACTAGGAAAATACGATCTGGCACTGCTGCCCGCGTCCTTGGTGGGCGGATTGATTGCCTATCTGTTCTACAACTGGCATCCGGCCAAGGTGTTTATGGGAGATACCGGCTCTCTGTTCTTGGGGGGCGTGGTCTGCGCCCTGGCCTTTGCCCTGGAGATGCCCCTGATTCTGGTGTTAGTGGGCTTTGTATATGTCTGCGAAGTCATGTCCGACATCCTTCAGGTGGGCTACTTCAAGCTGACCCACGGCAAGCGGCTGTTCAAAATGGCACCCATCCATCATCATTTTGAAATGTGCGGCTGGAAGGAAGAAAAGATTGTGCTGAGCTTCGCGGCAGTCTCCGCATTGATGTGCCTGCTGGCCTGGTTTGGTATTTCCGGTTTGATCGGATAAGCTGTTCAGAGAATGCGCGGGGCCGATGGGAACGTCGCCCCCAATGCAGGATGCAAGACCCTGGAAAGGAGCGTTTTATGGCATCGGAGGGTGGACTCCATGCCAAAGAGGAACGCCGCCTGCCTTGGCGGGCGGGAGAAAGGGTGGATATTCCTTTTTTGCTGCTGGTGCTGCTGCTTCTGACGGTGGGGCTGGCAATGCTGTACTCGGCCAGCTATGCCCAGAGCGAGTATGACACCGGCTATGCGATTTCCACCAAATACCTGCAAAAGCAGGCGGTTTGCGCCGCCATCGGACTGGCTGCCATGTATTTTTTCAGCCGGATTCCCGTGGGGATCTGGTACCGTTGCGCCTGGCTGCTGTATGGCATCAGTATTGTGCTGCTGCTGTCCGTTTTGGTCATCGGCGAGGAGGTCAACGGCGCGAAGCGCTGGATCAACCTGGCGGGCATCCAGTTTCAGCCCTCCGAGGTGGCCAAGTTTACTATGATCCTGTTGTTTGCCCGGCTGACCCGGCGCTATGGGCAGAACGCGAAGTATTTCCGCTACGGCGTGCTGGGCTTTGGCGCTGCGCTGCTGGGCATTCTGGTGCCGCTGGCGCTGGAAAAGCATTTGTCTGCCATTATGCTCATGGGTATGGTGGCGGTGGTGATGATGTTCGTGGCGGGTACCAGCCCCAGATGGCTGTTGGCTGGGGCAGGAGCCGCCGTGGTATTTGTTCTTATTTATATTCAATTTATGGGCTATGCCGGAGACCGGGTCAGCGCCTGGCTCCATCCGGAGCTGGATCCCGGGGATACCGGCTACCAAATTCTGCAATCCCTGTACGCCATTGGCTCCGGCGGACTGTTTGGCTTGGGCTATGGCAAATCCAGGCAGAAATATTTGTATCTGCCGTTTCAGTATAACGACTATATCTTTGCCATCTGCTGCGAGGAGCTGGGCTTGGTGGGGGCAGCCGCCATTGCGGCGCTGTTTGCCGTCACCATCTGCCGGGGTTACTGGATCGCCCTACATGCCCGGGATCGGTTCTCCACGGTTTTGGCCGCGGGACTGGTCACGCTGATCGCGGTTCAGACCATTTTAAACCTTTGCGTTGTCACGAACCTGTTGCCCTCCACTGGCATCGCACTGCCGTTTTTTTCCTACGGCGGGACGGCGCTGGCGGTGAATCTGGGGGAAATGGGGATCGTTTTACAAATATCCAGATATAGAAACCAGAGAAAAATCCAGGAGGAATCAATATGAATCTGATCTTCACCTGCGGCGGCACTGCGGGCCATATCAACCCCGCCATTGCGGTAGCCAATATGATGAAGGAACGCCACCCGGAGAGCAATATTCTGTTCATTGGCGCTCAGGGCCATATGGAGGAGAAGCTGGTGCCCCAGGCGGGTTACCAGGTCAAGTGCCTTCCCGGCTCTGGCCTGAGCCGAAAGCTGAACAGCGCCGGTATCAAGCAGAATATCCAGGCGGTCAAGTGTGTGCTGGACGCGGTGAAGGCCTGTAAGGCCATTTTTCGGGACTTTCAGCCGGATGTGGTCATCGGTACCGGCGGCTATGCCAGCTTCCCGGCGCTGTACGCGGCGCAGTCCATGGGAATTCCCACCTGTGTACATGAAAGCAATGCGGTTCCCGGGGTGACAACCCGCCTGGCGGCGACCAAGGCCAGCCGGGTGCTGGTTGCCTTTGAAGAGAGCGCCAAGCACTACAAGCATCCGGAGCGGGTGGAGGTTGTGGGAATGCCCGTGCGCCGGGAATTCCTGTATGACACCAAGGCCGATGCCCGGAAAGCGCTGAATCTCAGCGGCTATGTGGTGGTTTCCGCCTTTGGCAGCCAGGGCGCCAAGGTGATGAACGAGGTGATCGCGGATATGCTCCCCCTGGAGCAGAAGGACGGTTTCCCCTTCCATCATATCCATGCCACAGGCAGCTTTGGAAAGGAATGGATGCCCCAGAGGGTGAAGGACAACGGCGTGGATTATGAAAACTGTCCTTCCCTGGATCTGCGGGAGTACATCTACGATATGCCTGCCGTGATGGCGGCGGCGGATCTGGTGATTGGGCGAGCGGGCAGCGCCACCTGCAACGAAATTGCGGCCTCCGGTACCCCCTGCATTTTGATTCCATCGCCCAATGTGACCAATAACCACCAGGAGAAAAACGCCCGGCTGCTGGAAAGCGGCGGCGGTGCGGTGGTGCTGCTGGAGAAGGACTGCACCCCCCAGGTGCTCTATGCCCAGATTCGGGAGCTGCTGGCGGATGAAAGCCGCCGGGAGGAGATGTCGAAAAAGCTGCATGGCATGATGCGGCTGGATGCCACGGAGCGGATCTGTGACATTGTGGAGAAAGTAAGCAAACGGTAATGCCCCCGGAGGAACCATATGGATACAACACAGAAGAATCGGGAGGACGCGTCCCGCCGTCAGCGGCAGGAAACGCCTCAGGGTGCGCAGAAGCGGCCCCAGGAGGCGAAAAAGCCCCGTCCCGCAGCAGCCGGTGAACCGGCACGCCGCCGCCCTGCTCAGCAGGCCCCGGCCAAGGCCGGAGAAAAAGCGGCAGCCGGTACTGCCCAAAGGCCGAAACAGCAGCATCCGGTCGGAGAACGCCCTGCCCGTCCCCCGCAAGCCGGAGAAAAAAGAGAGCGTCCTGCCGCCGCTCCGGCAAAACGGCAGAACTCTGCCCCGGCCCGGAAAAAGCCGGAGGCAAAACCAACAAACCGTCCCCAGACCAGCGGAAAGCGTCCGGCCAAAAGCCAGGAGCCCACGGATCTTTCCAGCAAGAAGCGGGCCTATGGCAATAGCAAGCCCAAGAAAAAATCTCTTTTGACCCGGATGGTGGAGACGATTGCCAGTACCGCCCAGAAGACGGCGGCCCGTTCCAAAGCCCGAAAGGAAGGAAAGGGAAAGACCTCCAGACCGGTTCAGCCGGCGCCTGCGGTGATTTATACCCAGCCCAAGGCCTTTAACCGTACCCGGCTGCTGATGCAGATGCTGATCGTGGCAGCCATTGTGGCAGCGCTGGTAATGGGCCTGTCTGTCTTTTTCAAAGTGGAGAACATTACCGTCTCCGGCGCGAAGGTTTACAGCGCCTGGTCTGTCCGGGAGGCCTCCGGCATTGAAGAGGGGGACAACCTGCTCACCTTCAGCCACGCCCGGGCGGGAGCCTTGATCAAGGCGAACCTTCCCTATGTGAAAACCGTGCGTTTTGGAATAAAATTACCGGATACTGTCAATATTATCATCGAAGAAGAGGATGTGGTCTACGCCATCAAGGACAACACCGGAACCTGGTGGCTGATGAATTCCAAGGGCCGGGTGGTGGAGATGAGCAACGGCAGCAAAGCCGCCAACTACACACAGATTCTGGGCGTGACGCTGGACAACCCCACCCCCAATACCCAGGCCGTGGCCACGGAGAGCCTGCCCACGGAGACCGATGCCAGTGGCGAACCGATTCCACTGACCGTCACCGGGCAGCAGCGGCTGGAAGCGGCTAAGGAGATCCTGGTGGCACTGGAAAACAACGATATCGTGGGCGACGCGGCCAGCGTGGATGTCAGCCGTACGGAGGATATTATCCTCTGGTATGGCAGCCGCTACCAGGTCAATCTGGGAGATTCCACCCGTCTGGATTACAAAATCGCCTGTATGAACGACTGCATTTTGCAGCTCAGCGATTTCCAGTCGGGCATTCTGGACATCAGCTTTACCATCTGGCCGGATAAGGTTGTTTATACGCCTTTTGCCTAAGATGTAATAATTCTGTAAATATTTTGCCGAATCCGTAGATTTTCTATTGACCAATTTGAAAATAAAGGATAGAATAGAGAGAGCATGAGTACTGAATCAAGACGGAAGCGGAAATCCCGCAACTGTGAACAGATACATAGGAGGAAGAGTGTTATGTCCGAAACTTTACAGGATCGCGTTGTGAAGATCAAAGTGATCGGCGTCGGCGGCGCTGGCAATAACGTTATCAACCGCATGATCGAAGCCGGTGTCAGCGGCGTGGACTTCGTGGTTGTCAATACCGATAAGCAGGACTTGAATAAGTCCGTCTGCAAGAATAAGATCCAGATCGGTGAGAAGCTCACCGGCGGC
>CAYYGF010000075.1:0-9588 GCA_964471315.1 uncultured Oscillospiraceae bacterium
AGTTCCTTGCCGAATTATGCGATGTTGCCCTTGTTTTTGCGAAACCGGTGTGGTAAAATATGGCAATCAAAAAAGCGGGGAAGTGGTTTCGTGGAAATGCGGGAGTTGACGCTGGTTTCCGTCATGGCGCGGATTATGGTGGCGTTTGCACTGGGTGGCATTCTGGGCATGGAGCGGGGGATGAAGCAGCGCCCGGCGGGTCTCAGAACCTATATGCTGGTGTGCGTAGGCGCCTGTGTCATTATGCTGACCAATCTGTACGTCTACCAGGTTTTTGAGGTGGGCGACCCGGTGCGGATGGGCGCCCAGGTTGTCAGCGGCATCGGCTTTCTGGGAGCGGGTACCATCGTGGTGACGAAGCACAATCAAATTCGGGGACTGACCACCGCCGCCGGATTGTGGGCCGCCGCGGCCATTGGGCTGACGACTGGAGTTGGCTTTTACGAGGCCGCCATTCTGGGTGCGGGGGTGATTTTTGCCACGCTGACCGTTCTGACCTATCTGGACGACCGGATGCACCGGAAAACCCGGTATTTTGATGTGTATGTGACGCTGACGCCCACGGTGACCATGGGGACGCTGCTGAATTTTCTGCGGTGCAGCGTCCAGTCCGTGGAGGACATTCACCCGGACGCCTCCATCCCGGGGGACGAAAACCGGCACTATTTTATGACGCTGGTTACCGAAAGCCGAATCACCCCGGCAGAGCTGGCTGACAGGCTGGGCCTGTCCCGCCGGACGGACTTCTTGATTGATATTCTGTAGAAAAACGCCAGCCGCGCACCGTTATTCCAACGGCGCGCGGCTGTTCGCTTTGCAGAAATCCAGAAGACAGGTCCAGATAACAGAGACCAAATCCCACTTCTTGGTCAGGATGGGGGCCAGGATCAGAATGCAGATCTGCTGTATCTGCCCATGTTCCAGATGCCGGAAACAGGAAAATAAAAAAATTGCGCCGTTCTGCGAAAGCAGAACGGCACTGTCGTTGATTAGGTTTTCCGAATGAATTTTTCCTTGCACCGGGGGCAGGTGATGGAAATTTTGCCTTTGCCCCGGGGAACCCGCACCACCTGACGGCATTTGGGGCAGTCGAAATAGCGGTTGTGCCGATCCTTTAAACGGTTCCAAAGTTGCAGAAAACGGCGGTTTTCCTGGTAGCGCTTGTAGGTGTTCCGGGACAGGCTGCGACAAATCGCCCAGATCATCAAGCCATAGCTGAGCACAAAGAACAGCATATTCAGCGCCGGTACCCGGATCCACATGGACAGCAGACTGACAAACAGGCCTGCGCATAAAATCACCATATTCAGTCGATCCGTACCGTAGCGCCCAGTCATAAAACTCCGAAGGGCTGCGGACAGTTTTGCGGAGAACTGCCGAAACCAACCGCTGATTCTACTCATAATCGATCACCTTTGCCGGAAAAATGCTTTTCTCTATTATATTGCAAAATACGCCGAATGCAACCATGCCAAAGGAAAATTAACGGATTGTTTAAGATTTCATTAAGCAGGAAATTCCAGTGGAATTCTCTTGGCGAATGGGCAAAAATATGCTATACTGAGTCGAAAGTACCTTTTGGCGCAAATGGGAAGGAGGCGAAGCCATGGAGGTCCTGGACGAGCAGGAAGAATGGACAGCTCCGGAGCAAGCAACGCAGATAGAGGAACAATACCCCGGGGAAGAGGAAATGATCGCGTCCCTGCGCCGCCGGAAAATCCGGCCGGAGTTGGTGATGGGGATCATCGCGCTTTTGGCGGCGGCGCTGCTGATTGTGTTGGCGGTGCTGTGCATCCCCTATTGGACGGCGGACGAGGATCCGGAGGCGCTGCCCCAATATCACCAGGAAGCCCGGGAAACCACTCCGGAGGAGCCGATTCTGGAGCCGACGGTGCCCGAAACAGAGCCGGAAAACCCCACCATCCCCCCGGAGCGCAATCCCTATGACCGGTACGATTTCCAATACAACAAGCAAAACTACCTGGTGCTGCAGAATATGACCAGCTCCCCCGGCGTGGATGTATCCGCGTTCCAGGGGAACATCAACTGGAGCAAGGTTCGCGCCTCCGGCATTGAGTTTGCCATCATCCGCCTGGGCTACCGGGGCTATGGCAGCGGCAAGCTGGTGGAGGATGAATACGCCAAGCAGAATCTCTCCGGCGCCAAGGCGGCGGGACTGAAAATCGGCGCCTACTTCTTCTCCCAGGCGCTGAATACCAAAGAGGTGGATGAGGAAATTCAGTTTATGCTGAAGATTCTGGGGGACAAGTCCCTGGATATGCCCATCATTCTGGACTGGGAGATTCCCGCGGAGGATGCCCGTACCGCCGGAAAGATGGACGCCCGAAGTCTGACGGATATCCAGCTCCACTTCTGCCAGGTGATGACAGAAAAGGGCTACAAGCCTATGGTGTATTTCAACTGGCACCAGTCGGAGAACCTGTACTACTTAAGCGAGCTGGAGGACTATCCCTTCTGGCTGGCGCTGTACCAGGATCGGATGACCTACCCCTGGCGGGTAGAAATGTGGCAGTATTCCGACAAAGGCACCGTCCCCGGCATCAGCGGCCCGGTGGATCTGAATGTCTATATGCCCAACTAACAGAACCCGGATGGCAGATGCCATCCGGGATTATGTATTTCTGCCTGTCCGCAGCTTTAAACCTTGCACGCTTCCTTCGCTGCCCAGCTTAGGCCCTTGGGGTAGAAGAAGCGCAGCTTTTCCTTTGCCAGGGAGATGTCTATGGTGGTGGCGGTGCGCAGTTCTCCGTCCAGGTTAATGGCAGTGGGCTTATCGCAGAGAATTCGGACATGGTCGGTGGGGATGTGGCGAATCAGCTGGGTCAGCTCCCGATAGCGGCCGTTTTTGTATTTGCCGATGACGGCGGGCACCTGCAGGCGGCTGACCTTTTTCACCAACAGCACATCCAGCACACCGTCGGCAGGATCGGCCTCGGGAACGGGGTTGAAGCCGCCGCCGTAAAACCGTCCGTTGCACACGCACACGAAGGTCTGCTCGTCATCAATCCGCTCGCCGTTGATCTCCACCACATAATGCTCCGCGATGCCCCGAACCACATTCACCACCGTGGAGGCGGCGTAAGCCCGGAATCCCTGGAGCAGGGGAATCCGCTTATACCGGGCCACATCGGTGCCGATTCGGGCGTCCAGCCCTACGGAGCAAATGTTCAAGGCATAATCGTCGTTGCAGCGGATCAGATCGAAGCGATCCTCCTGGGCGTCCAGCAGCCGCTCCAGACTGGCGAAAGCCTTGGGTTCGTCAAAAATCCGTACAAAATCATTGCCGCTGCCGCCGGACAGGATACTCACCGCCGCGTTATCAAAGCCAGCGGCCCCCGCCGCCACTTCGTTCAAGGTGCCGTCGCCGCCGCAGGCATAGATCCGATAGTCTTCCCCGGTTTCGGCCGCCTCCCGGGCCAGACGGCGGCATTCGCCGGGAGCGGCGGATACTTCGATCCGGTAGTCCAGCCCCCGTTTTCCGCAGGCGTCCTTGATGGCGGCGGTATACTCCGCCGTCCGATCCCGGCTACCTGCCGCCGGGTTGATGAGAAACAGGTGCTTCATAGATCCTTCCTTCTTTTCTTGCTACTTTCTCTTGCTTTCCGTGTACATATAGTAGTCGCACTTAATCATGCCATTGTAGAGCTTGCGCTTTTTGGTCGCCCGGCGGCCGAAATAGTGCTCGAATTCCGGCTCGGAGGTGATGATGAATTTGTTCCAGCCGTCGGCGTACTTGAGGTGCCGTCCCAGGGCGGCGTAAAGCCGCTGGGCGCTTTGCTGCTCCATCATCCGCTGGCCGTAGGGCGGATTGCAGATCAGAATGCCGCTGTCCGAGGGCAGGCTCATTTTGGTGGCGTCCCCGTCCTTGAACTGGATCACATCCCCCACCCCGGCCTTCCGGGCGTTGGCCATGGACAGGGATACGCACTTGGGATCGTTGTCGGAGCCCAGGATCCGGTAATTGCCGTGAAACTCCTTATCCTTGGCTTCCGTGCGGACATCGTCCCAAATCTGCTTATCCGCCCAGGCAAAGGCCTCCGCCGCGAACCGGCGGTTCTTCCCCGGGGCGATGTTCCGGGCGATGAGGGCCGCCTCAATGGGAATGGTTCCGGAGCCGCAGAAGGGATCCCACACAAAGTCCCTGCCCCGGTAGCGGGTCAGCGTCACCATGGCGGCAGCCAGGGTCTCCCGCAGAGGGGCGTCGTTGCCCACAGCCCGGTAGCCCCGCTTGTGCAGCCCCGGGCCGGTGGTGTCCAGGTAGAGCTGAACCCGGTCATTCATAATGGAAAACTGCAGCTGGTACTTTGCCCCGGTTTCCGGTAGCCAGGTTACGCCGTATTGTTCCCCCAGACGCTTGGAAGCCGCCTTTTTCACAATGGCCTGGCAGTCCGGTACGCTCATGAGCTGGCTGTTTAAGCAATGCCCCTTCACCGGGAAACTGCCGTCTTTGGGGATGAAATCCTCCAGATGGGCGTGGTACACCCCCTGGAACAGCTCCTCGAAGGTTTTGGCGGGGAAATCCGCCAGCACCAGCAGTACCCGCTCTCCGGTGCGCAGGCACACATTGGCTTTCGCCATGGCCCGCTGATCCCCAGAAAACAGCACCCGGCCATTCTCCACCCGGACATTCTCCACATCCAGCCGCCGCAGCTCGTCTCCGGCAATGCCCTCCAGCCCAAACAGACAGGGGACAGAATATTCGTAAGTTGACATAAAACCTCCGTTTCTGAAACCTTCCCCCTGGGGGGAAGGTGCCCCCGCAGGGGGCGGATGAGGGGCATCCCCCTCGGATGCATAAGCCGTAAAATGTGTCCAGCGATCTGCTTGCTCAATAGCAAGAATACGCCGGTAAACTTCCTGATCAATTTGATCACAGACCTCTCGCAAATGGGTTTGGATGTCCGCATTGGAAAAACGCAGTATTTTCAAGCCGCGCTGTTCCAGATAGGCAGTACGTTGGGCATCCTTCTCCATACCTTCAGGACTGTAATGCTGAGAACCATCCAATTCCAGCACCAGTTTCGCTCTGGCGCAATAAAAATCTACGATATATGGCGTAAAGACAAACTGACGGCGAAATTGCACAGGATGACGGCGTAAAAATTGATACCAGAGTGTGTTTTCTTCTGGTGTGGCATTGACACGTAAGTTTTGAGATAAGTGGGTCATGTGCTTATCTTGTTCCGTATTTCCCATATGAAAACGCGCCTTCCCTCATCCGTCACGGCTTCGCCGTGCCACCTTCCCCCAGGGGGGAAGGTTTTACGGAATGATCTTTTTCGCCTTGATATACCGCTCCTCCTCGGAGAACACGCAGCCGCAGTATTTCTGCATGTAGAAGCCATGCTCCCGGGCGAAGGCCTGGCCCTCCTTAAAATAGGGCCGGAAATCCCGGTAAAGGAACGCAACCCCATACTCCGCCGCCGCACGCTCCGCAGTTTCCTTCATCAACTCATGGTTTTGGTAGGGGCTGATGAACAAGCTGGATGTGAAATTGTCAAAGCCCCCCTCCGCCGCCTGCCGGGCGGCTTCATAGAGACGCATTTCGTAGCACTTGACGCAGCGGTGGGCGATGTCATCCGCCACCGCCCGGACGAAGGGCCGCAGGGCGTAGTCGTTTTTCAGAATTAGGGGCAGCTCGATCTCGGCGGCGTAGGCCTTCAGGCAGTTGCGCCTGGCCCGGTATTCCGTAACCGGGTGGATATTGGGATTATACCACAGCCCCGTGACCTCATACCCATCGGTGCGGAGAATGTCAATGGGCCGGTTGGCGCAGGGGGCGCAGCAGATATGCAGCAGGGTTTTCATAAATGCCTCCAAAAAGTTCGGTCAAGAGCCGGACGGTTCCTGTTTTTCCGCGTTCAGCGCGTCCACCACAATGTCCGGGTAGGGGTTTGCGATGACGGTTTTGTAGGTGTGGTAGATCACCATGCCGGGCTTGCCGTTGGGGATTTTCTTCACCTGCTTCACCGCTGTCACATCCACGGGGATGTTCTGGCCGCTGCCGCCCTCGGAGTAGTAGGCCGCCAGCTGAGCGGCCTGGGTTACGGTGTTGTCCGGAGGGGTGGTGCCACCGCAGGAGATGATCACGTGGGAGCCGTGGATTTTGCTGGCATGGCACCAGATATCGTCCTTCCGGGCCAGGCGGAAGGTCAGCTCCTCATTCTGCCGGTTGTTCCGGCCCACGTAGATGGGATAGCCGTCGGTGGATTCAAAGCGCATAGGGGCCAATTTCCCCTGCTTCATCCGCTTTTTCCCGGGGTCGGGCCGGAGGTACCCTCCGTCCTGCAGTTCCCGGCGGATTTCCTCCAGCTCCGCCTCAGTCTGGGCCCGGTTCAGCTCCTCCAACACACTTTGCAGGTAGCGCAGTTCCGTTTGGCCCAGTTCGATCTGATGGGTCAGCTCCTTCTCCGCGTTTTTCATCCGGGCGTAGTCCTTGTAGAATTTCGCGGCATTTTGCTGGGGGGACAGGATGGGGGACAGGGGAATGTCAATTTCTCCCATATTTTCGTCGTAAAAATCCTGGCAGCGCACTGTGGTTTGCCCCTTCACCACCCGGTGGAGGTTTGCGGTGAGGATGTCTCCCAACTGCCGCAGCCGCTCCCGGTCATAGGTGGCCAGCAGCTCCTTTTCCTGGATGGCCAGCTTCTTTGTCAAGCGGGCGCACAGGTTCTGCACGGTTTTCCGCACCGCCTGGCCCTTCTGGCGCATGGCGTCCTTCCGGTCCCGGACGGTGTAATACGTGTCCAGCAGCGCCTCGAAGGACTCCGCCTGCTGGCAGGAACCGTACTGCCGGATGGGGCAGAAGGCGAACTGCTTGGGGGTGCCGTCGGGCAGGGCATAGGAATAGGGGGCGGGATGGTTTAGGTGCTCCCCGAAGAACAGAGCCAGCTTTTCCGCCACTGCGTCCACATCACAGCCGTCAATTCGGGCATCCGTGCTACCGGCAGCGAACAGCGCCGCCTCCCGGCACACCAGGGGAGACAGGCCACCCAATGTATCCATGAGCCGGTCCGCCAGCATGTCCACACCGGGGTGGGCCAGAAGGCTATGATAATCCCCAAATTCCAGGGGATTTTCCTTGGCAACCGGCTCCGGTTCCTGATATAAAAGCCCCGGCAAAGCAGGGCGCTTGGCGCTTTCGTCCAGGCCGATGCGGCGCAGGCAGTCCAAAATCCGCCCCTCGGAGGACAGCAGGTACAGATTGCAGGTCCTGCCCATCAGCTCCGCCACCAGCTGCTTCTGCACCGGGAAGCCCATTTCGTCGGTGCAGTCAAAGGTAAAGGTGGCGGCCCGCTCCATGGGTGGCTGGGTAATCTCCGTCAGCTTCGCTCCCAAAAGGTGCTTGCGCAGCAGCATGCAGAACATAGGCGGCTCCGCCGGATTTTCCGGGGAGGCGGCGGTCAAGTGCAGCCGGGGGGCGGTGGGGTTGGCGGCAAAGAGCAGCTTTTCCCGGCCCTCCCGGCAGCGCAGGTGCAAAATCAAGGTGTCCCGGCTGGGCTGGTGGATCTTGTCCACCCGGGCGCCGATGCAGCGCGAGCGAACCTCGTCCAGCACAGCGGTCAAAAAATACGCGTCAAAAGCCATACAAAACTCCAAACTTTACAATCATGACAATTCCATCCCTTGCCGGAACAGCTCGTTCAGCCGCTCCGTCTGGCCCGCCAGGTACAGAGCGCCAAACAGGGCCTCCAGACCGGTTGCCTTGGCGTATTCCGCGGGGGTGGCGGACTTGGGCACGGCGTGGACATGGGCGTTTTTCCCCCGGCGGTAATAGGCCAGCTCCTCCTCCGTCAGCAGGGGCAGCAGCTTGTCCACGAACTTGGCTTGAGAAGTGGCCTTCACCATATTTATGGTGTCCCGGTGGAGCCGATCCACGGTTTTCTCCCCCTGGGCGCAGAGGTAGGCCCGACAGAGGATCTCAAACACGCAGTCTCCCATATGGGCCAGGCCCAGATTGGAAATGGCGTCGATCTCCTGCCGGCTTAAATTCATTTTGAAATAATTCTCCATAGTTTCCCCCGATTGACCAGAAATTGAGCGCACAGCCCGGTAAACAGCCCGGTGACGATGCTGATGGCGATCATCACCGGCAGATAAACCGCCAGAGAGGGCGTCCCGGTGAGCAGCACTGCCATAGCCATCTGCCCGATGGAGTGGGCCACTGCCCCCAGGCAGCCCGCCACCCAGAGCTGCTTGTTTGTCAGAATCTTCCGCAGCAAAATGGTCACGCCGATGGCGCAGACACCTCCGGCGGCGGAATAAAATATAGTGCTGAAATTCCCCGCGAACACTGCCCCCAGAAAAATCCGGACGAACAGCACCGCCGCCCCCTCCCGGGGGCCGAGGACGAATACGGTGAACACCGTCACAATATTGGCAAGCCCCAGCTTCACGCCGGGGATGGGCACCAGCGCCGGAATTTGGGCCTCCACCAGAAAAATCGTTAGGGCAATGGCGGAAAGCAGCGCCAGAAGGGTCAATTTTTTGGTTTTCACGGCAATGCCCCCTTTAGTACCCACATATCATACCAAACTCTGGGCTTCTTGTAAAGCCGGAAAAGAAGCTGCTTTCTGGGGCCGCCCCAAAAAAAGGAGGAAAAACCACTTGACTCTCCCCTTAAGGGGAGATGATACAATCCTCTCTGTAAAGAAAACAAGGAGGATTTTTGATATGCATGAACCATCCATCGAATTCTACGACAGCCTGTTTGACGTGATGCCGAAAATGGGGGCACTGATGGAAAAAGCAGGCTGTACCTGCGCCATCCCGGAATATTGCTTTACCAATTATCTGGAACCGGGATATAAAGAGGAGGATATTCTCGTCGAAACCTGCGAATCGGTCACCGAGGCAAAAGAAGAAACCGGCGGGCTGTATTTCAGAACCCTGCCCGAAATCCGGGCGGCCTGCGTTTTTCACAGGGGTTCCTATGGAACGCTGTCGGAATCCTATGAAGTGGTTCTGAAGTATATCGAAGAAAATGAATATGAAATTGCCGGGGATATCCGGGAAAGCTATATTGATGGGGTCTGGAATCAGGATGCGGAAAGCGGATGGCTGACAGAAATACAGATTCCGGTCAGAAAGAAGTCGGAGTAGTTGGAGGAGACGTTGTCATGCTTGGCGGAGATCACATCCTCATTTGGGGACGGAACCAGAACAATCTGAAAAATTTGTCGCTGGATATTCCCAAGGGAAAAGAAAAGGAAAGATTTTAATCAGAGAATAGTATGAAACCGTTTTTGAGGAATCTCTGTAGCATACGGCTATGAACCGCCTTTTGGCAAGAGGCAAAACGTGCCCCCTAACCTGCAACAATCTCCCCTTGAGAAGCAGGTTGGGGGGCAATGTCGTTATGATACGGTTATTCCAATAAAAACGTTAATGCATATCGACTTAACGCAGCAGACAGACAAAGAATCGTTTAGCGGACACGGTCCGTGGCGAATGCGTGCATGGCGCGGCGATACTCGTTACTTCCCTAACCCGCTCGGTATCGTTCCTGCGGTAACTTGTAATTTTGCGGCGTAAAGGCTCCCCTGCAAGGGGAGCTGTCACAGCGTA